>JALZNY010000145.1 GCA_030857525.1 Actinomycetota bacterium | reverse complement strand
CCATCGACGAGCTGGCTGTTCCGGCGGCCGAGCTCGGCGCCGCCCTGAGCGGGCTCGAGCCCCAACTGCGGGCCGCGCTGGAGGCGGCTCGCGACAACATCCGCGACTACCACGAGGCCCAGGTCACCCCTGAGGTCGACCACAAGCGCGACGGCATCACCGTCTCCGAGCTGCGCCGGCCGGTGGAACGGGTGGGGCTCTACGTCCCCAGTGCGCTGGCCCCGCTCATCTCCACCGTGTTGATGACCGCGGTGCCGGCCAAGGTCGCCGGCGTGCCCGGGGTGGCGCTGTGCTCGCCTCCTGGTCCCGACGGGAAGGTGGCGCCCGGCATCCTCGCCGCCGCCGCCCTGGCCGAGGTCGACGAGGTGTACCGCATCGGGGGGGCCCAGGCCGTGGCCGCCCTGGCCTACGGCACCGAGAGCATCACCGCCGTCGACGTCATCGTCGGCCCGGGGAGCAACCGGGTGGCCCAGGCCAAGCGGGAGGTGGCCGCCACCGGTGTGGTGGGCGTGCCCTCATCCTTCGCCGGGCCCTCCGAGGTGGTGGTGGTGGCCGACGCCAGCGTTGCCGTCGAGTGGGCTGCCATCGACGTGGTGGTCCAGGCCGAGCACGGACCCGACGGCCTGGCCTGGTTGGTCACCTGGGACGAGGCGGTGGCCGACGCCGTCTGCGCCTCGGTGGCCGAGCTGGTGGCGGCCTCACCCCGACGGCGTCACATCGAGTCGACGCTGGCCGAGGGTGGCTACGCGGTGCTGGTCGACGGGCCCGAGCAGGCCATGGCCGTGGCCAACCTCATCGCCCCCGAGCACCTCGAGCTGATGGTGGCCGACCCCGAGGGTCTGTTGCCCCTGGTCCGCAGCGCCGGGGCCGTGTTCTGCGGGCCGTGGGCGCCGGCCTCGGTGGGCGACTACTACGCGGGACCGAGCCACGTGCTCCCCACCTACGGCTCGGCCCGCTTCTCCAGCGCCCTGCGGGTGGACGACTTCGTCAAGCACGTGCACGTCATCTCCCTCGACCGCGACGCCCTGGTGGGCGCCGCCCCCCACGTGGCCGCCATCGCCGACGCCGAGGGCCTCCCCGCCCACGCCGCCTCGGTACGCATGCGGGCCGCCTCGACCCCACCGTGACGTTGCCGTGAGGATCACCCGGCCATGAGCGCGGTCACGTCCCGGCACCGGCCGCCCCTGCGGCCTGACCTGGCCGTACTGGCCGGCTACCACTCGCCCCAGGTAGAGGCGGCGATACGTCTCAACACCAACGAGTCGCCGTTCCCCCCGCCGCCGGCGTGGGTGGAGGCGGTGACGGCCGAGGTGGCCTCGATTCCCTGGCGCCGCTACCCCGACCGGTCCGCCCTGGCCCTGCGCCAGGCCATCGCCGCCCACCACGGCGTGCAGCCCGAGCAGGTGTACGCGGCCAACGGCTCCAACGAGGTAATCCAGGCCCTGTGCCTGGCCTACGGCGGCCCGGGTCGTCGGGTGGCGGTGTTCGAACCCACCTACCGCCTGCACAGCCACATCCCCTCCATCACCGGCACTGAGGTGGTGGTGGGGGTACGAACCCCCACGCTGGCCCTCGAGGTCGACGAGGTGCGTCGGGTGGTGGCCGAGGCGTCGCCCGCTCTCACCTTCTTGTGCTCGCCCAACAACCCCACGGGCATGGTCGACGATGCCGACGTCGTGGCCGCGGTGGCCGATCTGGCCGATGGCCTGGTCGTGGTCGACGAGGCCTACGGCGACTTCAGCCGGTGGTCGGCGCTGGAGCTCATCGACGACGACCGGCCTCTGGTCGTCACCCGCACCCTTTCCAAGACGTGGTCGATGGCCGCCGCCCGGCTGGGTTACCTGATCGGTCCGGCCGCCCTGGTGGCCGAGCTGGAAGCCGTCACCCTGCCCTACCACCTCGACTCCTTCAAGCAGGTGGCCGGTCGCCTGGCGTTGGGCTTCGCGGCCGAGATGCGCTCGCGAGTGGCCGCGGTGGTCGACGAGCGGGAGCGCCTGGTGGCCGCCCTGTCCGGTCTGGCCGTCGAGCAGTGGCCGTCGGAGGCAAACTTCGTGCTGTTCCGACCCGAGGACGGTCCCGCTGTGTGGCGAGGTCTCCTGGATCGAGGGGTATTGGTGCGGGACTGCTCGTCATGGCCCGGGCTGGAAGGCTGCCTGCGGGTGACCATCGGTACGCCGGTCGAGGACGACGCCTTCCTCGCCGCCCTGGCCGAGGTGCTCGACGAGCTGGTGCTCACCTCATGAGCCGGCGGGCGACCCTCTCACGGTCGACCAAGGAGACCCGCATCGAATGCACCCTCGACCTCGACCCCGAGGGCGGTGTGGGTAGGGTCGCCGTCGACACCGGGCTGCCCTTCTTCGACCACCTCCTGGCCCAGCTCGGGCGCCACAGCGGGTTCACCCTCGAGGTGAGAGCCGAGGGCGACCTCGAGGTCGACGGTCACCACACGGTGGAGGACACGGGGATCGTGCTCGGACAAGCGTTGGCCCAGGCCTTGGGCGACAAGGCCGGCATCCGCCGCTTCGCCAGCGGCCTCTACCCGCTCGACGAGGCGCTCATCGAGGTGGCCCTCGACCTGTCGGGCCGGCCCTTCGTCGCCTACGACGTCGAGATCGGCGAGGTGCTCGCCCTGGGCACGCCGCCCTTCGACCCGCAGCTGGCTGAGCACTTCTGGGAGTCCTTCGCCACCAGCGCCGGCTTCACCTTGCACGTGAGCATGCGCAAGGGACGTAACACCCACCACATCCTCGAGGCCACGGCCAAGGGCGTGGCTCGCTGCCTGCGCGACGCCGTCCGGGTGGAAGGGGGCGGGGTCCCCTCCACCAAGGGAACCCTGTGATGGCATCGGCGGCGGTGGCGCCCGACCGCCCCCTGGTGGCCGTGCTCGACTACGGCATCGGCAACCTGCGCTCGGCCCAAAAGGCGCTGGAGCGGGTGGGGGCCGACGCCCGTCTCACCGACGACGCCGGCCTGGTGGCCGAGGCCGCCGGGGTCGTGCTGCCCGGGGTGGGCGCCTTCGGCCCGTGCATGCAGGCGCTGCGCCAGGCCGGCCTCGACCGCGTCGCCCTCGACGCCATCGCCGCCGAAGTGCCCTTCCTCGGCATCTGTGTGGGCATGCAGCTCCTCTACGAGGACTCCGACGAGAGCCCCGGGGTCGAGGGGCTGGCAGTGTTGCCCGGCACCGTGCGCCGGCTCCCCGACGGGGTCAAGCGGCCGCAGATGCAGTGGAACGTCCTCGACCTGGCCGGCGACCCGGCGCTGCTGGCCGGTCTCGACCGTCCGGTGTGGGCCTACTTCGTGCACTCTTTCGTCCCTGAGCCGGGGGAGCACGTGGTGGCCACCTGCGACTACGGCGGACCGGTGGTGGCGGCCGTCGAGCGCGGTCCGCTGTGGGCCACCCAGTTCCACCCCGAGAAGTCGGGAGCGGTCGGCCTGACCATGCTGGCCAACTTCGTGGCCTCCCTCGGCTGATGGCTCGTTCGATGACGCAGGATTGATGGACCTCTACCCGGCCATCGACCTGCGGGGGGGCCGCTGCGTCCGGCTGCGCCAGGGCGACTACGCCGACGAGACGGTCTACGGCGACGACCCCGTCGCCGTAGCTCGGGGCTTCGTGGGTGCCGGCGCGAGGTGGGTGCACATGGTCGACCTCGACGCCGCCCGCACCGGGACGCCGGCCAACCGGGGCGCCATCGCCGCCGTTGCCGCAGCGGTGACCGCCCGCATCCAGGCCGGCGGAGGGGTGCGGGACGAGGCCGCCGCCGAGGCGCTGTTCGACTCCGGGGTCGCTCGCGTGGTGCTGGGCACCGCGGCCATGGAGGATCCAGCGTTGGTGGGCCGGGTGGCCGTTCGTCATGGCGGTGGGGTCGCCGTCGGCCTCGACGCCAGGGACGGCCACGTGGCCGTGCGGGGCTGGACCCAGGGGGCGGGCGTCGACTTGCTCGACGCCGTCCGACGCTTCGAGGACATCGGCGTGGCCGCCCTGATCGTCACCGACATCGGACGCGACGGCATGCTCAGCGGACCCGACCTCGAAGGCCTGGCCGCCGTGTTGGCCGCCACCCAGGTCGACGTCATCGCCAGCGGGGGAGTTAGCTCACTGGACGACCTCCAGGCCCTGGCCGGCATCGAGGTCGAGGGCCGGCGCCTGTCGGGGGCCATAGTGGGCAAGGCCCTCTACGAGGGCGCCTTCAGCGTTGCCGGCGCGCTCTCCATCCTGTCGTGCTGACCCCACCTCACGTTCTTTGTCGAGTGGATAGTGCCGGGCACGGCTCAGGCGACAAAGAACGAGGGAGGGGACGGGGGCAAGACCTGGCACGCTGGGGACATGCTCCAGGTCCGTGACCTATCCGTGGAGGTCGGCGGCCGCCTGACCCTGGAGGGCGCGTCCTTCACCGTGGCCACCGGTGACAAGGTCGGCCTGGTCGGGCGCAACGGAGCGGGCAAGACCACCATGCTGGGCGTCCTCGCCGGCCACACCCCCGCCCACAGCGGCCAGGCCGTGCGGCGGGGTGCCCTTGGCTACCTGTCCCAGGATCCCCGCTCGGTCCGTTCATCGACGGACGAGGGCCTGTCCGCGCTCGACCACGTGCTGTCGGGCCGAGGGCTCGATCAGCTCGCCGTCACCATCGAGAAGCGACGCCTGGCCCTGGAGGAGGATCCGTCGGAGCGCAACGTGGCTCGCCACGCCAAGGCCGTCGACGCCTTCGAACTGGTGGGGGGCTGGTCTGCTGACTCCGAGGTTCGCCGTATCGCCGCCGGGCTGGGATTGCCCGACGAGAGCCTC
>JALZNY010000144.1 GCA_030857525.1 Actinomycetota bacterium | reverse complement strand
GGCCACGGTGTTGCCGGCTGTCTACCTGGTGCTGCGGGCCACCGACTCCGGCCTCGACGGGGTGCTCGAGACCGTCACCGCCGGGCGCACGCTGGAGCTGCTGGGGCGCACCGCCCTGCTGGCGGTCACGGTGACGGCGGCCTCGGTGGCCCTGGCCGTGCCCCTGGCCTGGCTCACGGTGCGCACCGACCTGCCCGCCCGGCGGGCCTTCGTCGTCCTCAGCGCCCTACCCCTGGCCATCCCCAGCTACGTGGGAGGCTTCGCCTTCGTGGCCGCTCTGGGGCCGCGGGGAATGGCGCAGGACCTGCTGGCGCCGCTGGGCGTCGAGGAGCTGCCCTCCCTCTACGGCTTCCCCGGGGCCTGGCTCGTGCTGACCCTGTTCAGCTACCCCTACGTGTTGCTGACGGTGCGGGCCGCCCTACGCCGGCTCGACCCCAGCCTGGAGGAGGCCAGCCGGACGTTGGGCCGGGGGCGACGGGCCACCTTCTGGCGGGTGGTCCTGCCCCAGCTCCGGCCGTCGATCGCCGCCGGAGGGCTCCTGGTGGCCCTGTACGCCCTGAGCGACTTCGGGGCCGTGTCCCTGCTGCGCTTCGACTCCTTCACCCGGGCCATCTTCGTGCAGTACCGGTCGTCGCTCGACCGCTCCGCCGCCGCGTCCCTCGGCCTGGTCCTCATCACCCTGGTGCTCGTGGTGCTGGTGGCCGAGTCCCGCAGCCGGGGGCGGGCCGACTACCACCGCCTCCACGGCGGTGGCACCCGATCGGCACCGGTGGTGGCCCTGGGCCGGTGGCGCTGGCCGGCGGCGGCCGCCTGCACCGCCCTGGTGGTCGTGGCCCTGGTGGTGCCCCTCGGGGTGATCGTCTACTGGCTCGTGCGCGGCTTGGCCGCAGGCGAGCCCCTGCGCCTGACCGGCACCCTCATGGGCAACAGCCTGGTCGCCTCGGCCCTGGGCGCGGTGGTGGCGGTGGTGGCGGCCTGGCCCGTCGCCGTCCTCGCCGCCCGCCACCCGGGGCGCCTGTCCCGCCTGGTGGAGCGGGCCTCGTATACCGGCTACGCCCTGCCCGGGGTGGTCGTGGCTCTGGCCCTGGTCTTCTTCGGCGCCCGGATCCCGGCCATCTACCAGACCCGCTCGCTCCTGGTCTTTGCCTACGTGGTGCTGTTCCTGCCCCAGGCCGTGGGGGCCATCCGGGCGTCCCTGCTCCAGGTCAACCCCTCGCTGGAGGAGGCCTCCCGCCTGCTCGGGCGCTCCAAGGCCGCCACCACCCGTTCGGTGGTGCTGCCCCTGGTGCGGCCCGGCGCCCTGGCCGGGCTGGCTCTGGTGTTCCTCACCTGCATGAAGGAGCTCCCCGCCACCCTGCTGCTCGCCCCCACCGGCTACGACACGCTGGCCACCCAGGTCTGGAACGCCACCAGCGAGGCCTTCTTCGGACGGGCGGCGGCTCCGGCGTTGGCCCTGGTGCTGCTCTCGGCCCTGCCCATGGCCCTGCTGGTCATCCGAGAGGCTGACCGCGGCGACCGTACTGCGCCACCTTCGATGCCGGCGGACTCGGCGGACCCGGCGCCGCGTGCCGCCCCGACCACCATCGATCCGAGCACGCTGGTCGGCACCGGCTGACGCCAGCAATCGAGTCGAACCATCGGGAGACACTCCGCACGCTCAGCTCGGTGGACCTCGAGGAGCCGTCGTTCGAGGAGCCGTCGTTCGTCGAGGCCCTGGTGGCGGCCCCCGCCGGCGTCGCCCTGCTCGCCCGGCTGGAGGCTGAGCAGCGCAACGACGTCTCCTGGTTCCTCTCGCCCCCTGACAGCGATCCGGCGGCCGTGGTCCGGGCCGCCCGATCCGTGGCCAGCATGTCGTGGGGACGCCTTATCGCGCTGGCGGTCGAGGCCGCCGAGATGCTGGCCGGGCCGTGGCAGGGTGATGCGCCCGAGCCTCTGGTGGACGCTTACCTCCACGCCGCGGCCCGGCGACCGATCGCCCTGGCGGTGGCCGCCCGCTTCGGCACCCGCCTGCACGCGCCGATCGACCCCGAGGGTCAGCAGTGGTGGCACAGCGACCACCCCCGGGAGGGGGGGTTCGACTGGGTGCTGTTCCGTGACTTCGACCGCGTCTACGGCTGCGGCGAGTTCACCTGGGCCGGCCTACGCACGGTCAGCGACCCCTCGGCCGATGCCCACGCAGCCCTGGTCCAGGCTTGGGAGATCTTCCCTGGGCCGGTCAGCCGCTGGCGCCTTCCATTGAGCCGGAAGGTTCGGGTGTGGGAGATCCATCGACCCGCCGACTGGATCCGCCTGGTCGAGGCCTATCCCAGGCAGGTCGACCGACCACACGGCGGTTGGGAGCTACCCGGGCCCAACCAGCGCCAGGGCGCCGTCGCCGAGCTGTTGGCCGTTCCCGATCAGCACGCAGTGCGGGACCATGTCGAGCGCCACCTCGTGCCCGACTGGGGCGCCGTGGCCGCCGACTACGACGGCGTGCACCTGAGTTGGGCCGGCTTCCTCACCGGGCTGCTCGGACGCTGATCGAGCCCGGTCCCTCGCCGCCCGAGCTTTGTGTGCACAGGTGATGGCTATGGCACCAGACGCGCACGCAAAGGTGGGAACGCCGGACCGCGGCGAACGCTGGCCGCGGCGAACGTGACTACGGCGCGGGGGCCGGTACGGAAGCGGCCGGGCGGGGCCAGGCGGTGGTGGGGGCGCCGGCGTAGCGGACGGCGACGCGCTGACCCCGGACCAGCGAGGGCGACGCGGCCACCCGAGCCCGCAGCCGGGCCCCGTCGTCGAGGGTCACCTCATAGACGCTGTCGTGGCCGTAGAACTCCACGATGTCGACCTGGGCCCCCTCGCCGGGCGCCAGGGCCAGGGCCTCGGGTCGCACCAGCACCTGGACCGGTCCGCTCGCCTCGTCGGCGACCCGGACCCGGCCCACCGCGGTCTCGGCGTAGCCAGCGCTCGCCTCGCCCGGCACCAGGTTGGCGTCGCCCACGAACCCGGCTACCCATGGCGTGGCCGGGGTGGCGTAGAGCACGGCGGGGACGGCACGCTGCATGATCATCCCGTCACACATGACCGCCACCTCGTCGCCGAGCACGAATGCCTCCTCTTGGTCGTGGGTGACGAAGACGGTGGTGATGCCCAGGCCGGCCAGCAGACGGTGGACCTCGGCTCTGATCTCCACCCGCAGAGCGGTGTCGAGGTTGGAGAAGGGCTCGTCGAGCAGCAGCACCGCAGGTCGGGGGGCCAGGGCCCGGGCCAGGGCGACTCGCTGTTGCTGGCCTCCCGACAGCGTTCCGGGGGAGCGGTCGCCCAGGCCCCCCAGGCCGACCATCTCCAGCGCCTCGGCCACCCGGTCGGGGCCCGAGGCCCGGCGCCGGATGCCCCGTCGCTCGCGACGGGGCAGGCCGTAGCCGACGTTGGCGGCGACGCTCAGGTGGGGGAACAGGGCCCAGTCCTGGAAGACCATGCCCACCTGGCGGTTCTCGGGAGCGACGTCGACGCGGTCCGAGGCCAAGAGCCGGCCAGCGACGGCCACCTCGCCTCGGTCGGGCGTCTCCAGGCCGGCGATGGAACGCAGCAGCGTCGTCTTGCCGCACCCGCTGGGGCCGAGCAGGGCGAGGATGGTCCCCGGCGCCACCTGCAGCGAGACATCACGGAGCACCGGCTGGGCACCGAAGGCCTTGCAGAGGCCCCGCACCTCGACGCTCGCCCCGCGGGGGTCGGCGGTGACAGGGTCGGCGGTCATGTTCATGCCACTTCACATCTTAGGCCCGGAGCCCCGAACGGCCGCAGCCGCCTCCCATCGATTGCACACCCGGGTAACGCCCCATCGCCGGCCGCGGTCACACTCGGACACCTTGACCTCGACGAAAGGCCGCCCGTGACCACCGCCGCCACCCGCCCGCTCTCCGGCCCGACCACCCTGGCCGACCTGCTCCCCCAGAGCCGGGCCCGCATGGTCACCCTGGTGGTGGGCTTCGCCCTGCTCACGGCCGCGGCGGCGCAGATCACCATCCCCCTGCCGTGGACGCCGGTCCCCCTCACGGGGACGACCTTCGCCGTGCTCCTTGCCGGAGCCACCCTGGGGTGGAAGGCCGGCGCCGCCAGCCAACTCCTCTACAACGTCTTGGCGCTGGGCGGACTGCCCTTCTACCAGGGGGCCAACCACGGTTGGGAGTACGCCACTGGAGCGACCGGCGGGTACCTGGTCGGCTTCGTGGTGGCCGCCGCCCTGGTCGGGCTCCTGGCCGAACGTCATCAGGATCGCAGCGTGGTGACCGCGGTGCCGGCCATGCTGGCCGGAACTGCGGTCGTGTACGTGTTCGGGGTCACCTGGCTGGCTCACGTGCTGGGGGCCGACGCCACCACGGCCCTGGAGAAGGGGATGCTGCCCTTCGTGATCGGCGACACCGTCAAGCTGGTGGCCGCTGGAGCGCTGCTCCCCGCCGCCTGGAGCCTGGCGCCGAACCGGGACAAGAATTGATTGTGAAGGAAAGCACAAGCCAGTAGAGTCGTGGGGGTCGGCGACCGCGGCGCCTCGGTGCCCTCCCCCCAACCTGTCCTTTCCTTTCCCCCGACGACGTGCGCGCCCCCAGCCAGTGCGTCGTCGCCACCGATCACACCCGGAGAAGCTCATGTCCCCCCACACCCAATTCCCCAGCCGTCCTCAAGCCCCGCGCCTGCCCGCGGCCCTCGCCCGTCTGCGAGGCCAGCGCCCGGCGACCGGTGGGCGACCGGGCAGCGAGTTCGACAGCGCCGAGCCCGACGACCTGGTGCGGCGCCTCGATGCCAGCGA
>JALZNY010000143.1 GCA_030857525.1 Actinomycetota bacterium | reverse complement strand
CCTCCGGGCGGTGGTCGAGTCGCTGCGGGGACCCCTGCCCGACCGTCGGAGCGAGCGGGTGGCCGAGCAAGCCGCCCGGGACGAGCTGTGGGCGTGGCTGACCGACGAGGCGCTGTCTCTGGCGCTCTTCGTCGGGGGCGCGCCCGGCTCGGCGAGGGCGTGGGTGGATCGCCTACGGTCCCAGGGCGCCAGGGACGGCGTCGACGCCCATCGTCGCCGCTTCGAGCGGGCCCTAGCCGTGCTCCGGGTCCTCCCCGCCGGTGGTATCCCCCTGGCCGCCTTGGCCAACGACCTCCTCGGCAACCCCCACGCCCTCGACCGGGGCCGGCGCCTGGCGGCCATCGTCCTCGACGCTGTGGCTTTGGCCGGGAGCACGCCGCCGGCCGGCGATGCCGCGTCGGCGCGCCAGCTCTGGGAGTCGATCGGGGTCGCCCCGGACCCCCTGTCGTCCACCGTCCTGGTGGTGGGCCTCGGGGTCGAGGCACCGCCGCCGCTGGGCCCCTGGCTGCGAGCCACGCGCGCAGTGGGAGAACCGGTGGTGCTCACCTTGGCCCAGCTCCGACGATGGCCGGTCCCCGCCCTCGCGGCCGGCGAGCGGGCCTACGTGGTCGAGAACCCCTCAATGGTCGCCGAGGCCGCCCGGCTCGGCTGGGCCGGCCCGCCCATCGTGTGCAGCTCCGGCCAGCCCACCGTGGCCGTGGTCACCCTGGTCCGCCAGCTGGCGGGAGCCGGGGCCCAGGTGCTCCAACACGCCGACTTCGACGCCACCGGGCTGGCCATCACCGGCTGGCTCGCCGCCCGGGCGGCCACCACACCGTGGCGCATGAGCAGCGCCGACTACCTCGCCGCTGCGTCACGCCGCAATGGGCAGGCGATGCTGGCGACGCTGCCTCCCACGCCCTGGGACCCCAGCCTGTACGCGGCCATGGCCCAAGCCGGGCATCCGGTGTACGAGGAGGAGCTCCGGACCGAGCTGCTGCGGGCCATGGTCGACGTTCGGCAACGGTGAGAGGGCACGCCGCGAGGACGAGAGGTCAGCCGAGGGCGACGTCGAGGGCCAGGGTGAGGCAGCGGACGCCGCCGCCCGCCTTGAGGAACTCGCCGAGGTCAACCACGACGACGTCGAGCCCGAAGGCCTCGAGCACACGACCCAGGCGGGCGCTGCAGGCGGGCATCACCAGCGTCGGGCCCACCAGCACCGAGTTGGCGCAGAAGGCAGCAGCCTCGTCGGGCTCCAGCACCACCGGCTCGGGCACCAGTCGGGCCGCCACCTCTCGCCCGTAGCGGTCCCAGGCGTCGGGCACCACCAGGGCCCGCCGGTCGTCGAGGGGGCAGAACGTGAGGTCGAGGTGGTAGTAGCGGGGATCGACCAGCTCGATGGGGAGCACCTCCACGCCGAAGGCGGCTGAGAGGGTGGCGTGGGCGGCGAAGTCCGACCTCGACCGGTAGCCGGCCAGCATCCGCCCCCCGAACGGCAGGGCGTCGCCGGCCCCTTCGAGGCGCACACCGTCAGGGAGCTCGACGACCTCGTAGTCCCGGGCCCGGAACCAGGCCGAGACCAGCGGGGATTCACCTGAGCGCTCAGGGTGGCGGAAGCGACTCTCCACGAACCGGCCGTCGCCCACCACCCCGCCGTTGGCGGTGAAGACCATGTCGGGCAATCCCGCCACCGGGGCGATGCGCTCGACGTCGGCGCCGGCCTCGTGCAGCACCGCTACCAGGGCGTCCCACTGGGTCCGGGCCCGGTCGGGGTCGACCGCCACCTCCCGGTGCATCCAGGGGTTGATCTCGTAGAGCACCTCGAAATGCTCGGGAGGGCACATCAGCAGGCGCCGTCCCCAGCTCAGCCCGCTCACCCCGTCACCCGGTGAGCTGCCCCGCCAGCTCGCTCAGGAACGGCCCGACGTCGGTCACGATGCCCAACGCCTGCTGGCTCCCCCGGTCGGCGAGCTTGGTCACCACGGCCTGATGGATGTCGATGCAGTAGACCTCCACCTGGGCCGCCAGCAGGTTGCCCACGGCCACCGCGTGCAGGGTCGAGGCCAACACCACGGCCACGGCTACGCCGTCGAGGTGGCGGCGCATGGCGTCCTGGGCCGCCACCACGTCGGTGATGACGTCGGGCAGCGGGCCGTCGTCGCGCACCGAGCCGCCCAGCACGAAGGGGATCCCTCGCCGGACGCACTCGTACATCACGCCTGCCTGCAGCCGGCCGTCCTCGACTCCGGCCCGGATCGACCCCCAGCGGCGGACGTCGTTGATGACCCGCAGGTGGTTGGCGTGGCTGCCCTCGGCCGCCGTCCCCTCGCTCACCGACACCCCGAGCGAGGTGCCCAACAGGGACGACTCGATGTCGTGCACGGCGAACCCGTTGCCCGAGAACACCACGTCGACCCATCCGTCGCGTACCAGGGTGGCCAGGTGGGGGCCGGCCCCGGTGTGGACCACGGCCGGCCCGGGGACGGCCAGCAGCCGCCCGCCGCCGGCCTTGGCGGCCCGGATGCGCTCGGCCACCTGGGCCACCAACAGGGCCTTCGGCTTCTCGGCCGACACCTCGGAGGTCATGAACTCGAAGGGGCTGCGGCCCCGGGGCCTCTCCAAGGGGCGCACCCGCACTCCGGCTCGGCCGACTACCACGAGGTCGCCGGCGTGGACCCTGTGCATGGGCACGGCGCGGGCGCGGTCAACGCCGTCGGCCGACGCCAGCACCAGGGCGCAGTCCATCTCCGGCCGCGCCACCTCCACCCAGCGCCCACCGACGCGCACCTCGGTGGGGAGGTTGGTGGTGGCGTAGAACCCGTCGGGCAGCACGCCGCCCGCCTCGGCTGGTGCCACCACGGCGTCGACGGCCTCCACCGGGTGGGCGCCGTGGGGGTGGAGCTCGGCCAGCAGGGCGTCGAGGGCTTTGTCGTCGGCTGCGGTGATGGCGATCCGGGCCGCCGAGGGGTCGACGTGGGAGGTGCCGAGGTCTAGGTCGACCACGGTGTAGGTGGCGCCGGCGTCGACGATCAGGTCGAGGACCTTGGCCAGGATCAGCGAGTCGACGATGTGGCCCCGCACCTCGACGGTTTCACTGTGTCTCACGGCGCGACCCTAGGTCGTACCCTCGACGTCATGGCTGCGTCGCTCGACGCCGAGGTGCGGGCCCTGGCCCACCACCTGGCCGAGGCTGGCCACAGTCACCGCTCGAAGGTGGTCGAGTCGTCGTGGTGGAGCGAGCAGATGCTCGAGTGGGCCATGTCCCACCCGTCGTTCAAGACCCAGCTGTTCCGCTTCGTCGACGTCTTCCCCGCCACCGCCGACGACGCCGACGTGCTCCGGCACCTGTCGGAGTACTTCGAAGGCAGCGACGCGCCCAAGCTCCTCGACCTCGGGTTGGAGGCGGCCGGGCACCTGCCCCTCGGGCGGGCGGCAGCGGCGTCGCTGGCTCGCCGCAACATCCGCCGGGTGGCCCAGCAGTTCATCGTCGGCGCCGACCCGCAGAGCGCAGTCGAGCGACTGGAGGCGCTGTGGCGAGCGGGCCGGGCGTCGACCGTCGACCTGCTGGGCGAGAAGACTCTCACCGAGGCCGAGGCCGACCGCTACGCCGCCCGGGTGAGTGAGCTCCTCGCCGTCCTGTCCGAGCACAGCCGGCGCTGGAATCCCGACGAACGCCTCGAGGGCGACGACCTCGGCCCCCTGCCCAGGGCCAACGTGAGCGTCAAGCCCACGGCGCTGGCCTCCCGGTACGCGCCGCTGACGGCGGGCGAGGGTTTGGAGCAGGCCAAGGTTCGGCTGCGCCCGATCCTGCGCCAGGCGCTCGCCGCCGGGGCCTTCGTCCACTTCGACGCCGAGCACTACGACGTCAAGGACCTCACCCTGGCGCTGTTCCGTGAGCTGCTGACCGAGCCCGAGCTCGCCGAGGTGGAGACCGGCGTGGTGGTGCAGGCCTACACCCGGGACTCCTACGACGACCTGTCCGATCTCATCGCCTTCTCGGCGGCCCGGCCCCGGCCCATCACCGTGCGGCTGGTGAAGGGGGCCTACTGGGACACCGAGACGGTCACCGCCCGGGCCGCGGGATGGCCGGTGCCGGTGTACGCCCGCAAGGAGGAGACCGACGCCAACTACGAGCGCTGCACTCGGCTCCTCCACGACCACCACGGTCAGGTGCGGGCCGCCTTCGGCACCCACAACCTGCGCTCGCTCGCTTACGCCGTGGCCTACGCCCGCTCCCAAGGCATCCCCGATCACGGCTACGAGATCCAGTTGCTGTACGGGATGGCCGAGCCCATCCATCGCGCCGTGGGCCGCCTGGGCCTGCGCCTGCGGGTGTACGCCCCGGTCGGCGACCTCGTGCCCGGCATGGCCTACCTGGTCCGCCGCCTGCTGGAGAACACCGCCAACGAGAGCTTCGTACGGCGCCGCTTCGTCGAGGGCCGGGAGCTGGACGAGCTCCTGGCGCCGCCCGACCCGGAGCTGGTGCTGGCGGGGCCGGGGTGGCGGTCATCGGGCGACCCGGTGCGGCCGGGCGACGAGGCGCTGGCCGACGTCCAGCCCGCACCGGATCGACCAGGCGGGTCATCAGCCGTCCGATCGGGGGACTACCAGCCCGAGCCGGCGGCCGAGTGGCGTGACCGTTCGGTTCGGGCGCGCTTTGGGCAGGCGGTAGAGCGGAGGGTCGAGCAGGTAGCTCGTCAGGGCTCGGAGCTGGTGGTGCCAGCAATCATCGGCGGGCGGAAGGGGATGACGACCGAGACGATCGCTTCGGGCGACCCGGCCGAGCCGTCGACGGTGGTGGCGTTGTCGCCACGCGGTGGTCCCAACG
>JALZNY010000142.1 GCA_030857525.1 Actinomycetota bacterium | reverse complement strand
GAGTTCGAGGACCGCGAGACCCTGCCCACGACCGACGAGGAGCGCCACCAGTTCCACGACACGCTGGAGCGCGACGACGTGATCGGGCGCCGGCCCCTGCTGGTTCGCATGCTGGTGGCCGCGGGCGGTGCCCTCGGCCTGGCCGCCCTGTTCCCCATTCGGTCCCTGGGGCCCGACCCGGGCGACACCCTCGAACGCACATCGTGGGAGGGCGGTCGTCGCCTGGTCACCGCCGAGGGCGTCGCCGTACGGGCGACTGACGTCCCCTTGGACGGGCTGGTGACGGTGTTCCCCGACGGCGACGTGGGGTCCGCCGACGGTCAGGCGGTCTTGATCCGGGTGCGGCCCGGACTCATGGACCCTCGCCCTGGCCGGGAAGACTGGTCGCCTAAGGGCCTGATCGCCTACTCCAAGGTCTGCACCCATGCCGGCTGCCCGGTGGGGTTGTACCAGGCCGACATCCACCAGCTGCTGTGCCCCTGCCACCAGTCGGCCTTCGATGTGCTGCGCGCCGCCCGGCCCACCTTCGGCCCCGCCGCCCGGCCCCTCCCCCAGCTGCCGCTGCGGATCGACGACGACGGCTTCGTGGTCGCCCGCGGGGACTTCTCCGAACCGGTGGGCCCGGCGTGGTGGGACCGGCGGTGAGCACCGCGGCCAAGCGTGGCGCCGTGACGGTGGGCATGGCGGCGGCCGCCCTGGCCGTCGTGGGCTGCAGCACCCGCTCGCCCTCGGCCCTCGACCCGAAAGGCCCTGCCGCCGAACGGATCGCCGAGGTGTGGTGGCTGATGCTGGCGCTGGCCGTGGCCGTCTTCCTCGTCGTGGCCGGGCTCATCCTGTTCGCCTCCCGACGCGAACGGCACGACGAGGACGAGTCCCAGCCGCGTCGAAGGCCGTTCAACGAGAACGTCTTCATCTGGATCGGCGGCGTGGCGGTGCCGACCGCCATCCTCGTGGTCCTGGCCGTGGTGACGGTCGCCTCGACCGCCGAGCTCACGCAAGCGGACGAGGACCCTCTGCGCATCCAGGTGGAGGGCTACAAGTGGTGGTGGGAGGTGCGCTATCCCGAGGCCGACTTCGTCACCGCCAACGAGGTGCACGTGCCGGTGGGCCGGCCGGTGGAGATCGAGTTGACCAGCGCCGACGTCATCCACAGCTTCTGGGTGCCCGAGTTGGCCGGCAAGGTCGACCTGGTGCCCGGCCAGCGCAACGTGCTGCGCCTGACCGCCAACGAGGCTGGCGAGTACCGGGGCCAGTGCGCCGAGTACTGCGGCCTCCAGCACGCCCGGATGGCGTTCCTCGTCATCGCCGACCCGCCTCAGGTCTTTGATGACTGGGTCGGGCGCCACCAGGCACCGCCTCCTGAGCCGCCCCCCGGGCCGGCGACCGAGGGCGAGACCCTCTTCGAGAGCTCATCGTGCGCCGGGTGCCACACCGTGCGAGGCACTTCGGCACTGGGCGAGGCCGGCCCTGACCTCAGCGACTTCGCCAGCCGGCGGACGATCGGGGCGGTCACGGTGGAGAACAACCGGGGGAACCTCGGCGGTTGGATCGTCAACGCCCAGTCGCTCAAGCCCGGCAACCTCATGCCGCCCGTCTCCCTCGAGCCCGAGGAACTGCAAGCCCTGATCGCCTACCTGGAGAGCCGGAGGTAAGCCCGTGGCCGTCGTCGAGGATCGCTCCCTCGAAGCTGTTGAACACGACCTGCACGAGGTGTGGGAGGACGCTCCGGGCGTCCCGGGCTTCTTCGCCACCGTCGACCACAAGCGCATCGGCATGCGCTACATCTACACCGCCTTCATCTTCTTCTTCATCGCCGGCATCCAGGCCCTGTTCATGCGGGCTCAGCTCACCGCCCCCGACGCCGATGTGGTCGGGCCCGAGACCTACAACCAGCTGTTCACCATGCACGGCACGACGATGATCTTCCTGTTCAACACCCCGGTGCTCGCCGGTTTCGGGAACTACCTACTGCCCCTGCAGCTCGGCACCAGGGACATGGCCTTCCCCCGGCTAAACGCGTTCAGCTACTGGGTCTTCGTGCTGGCCGGGATCTTCATGTACACGAGCTATCTGGTCGGCGCCCCGCCCGACGGCGGCTGGTTCGCCTACCTCCCGCTCACCAACAAGGCGAATTCACCGGGCCTCAACCTCGACTTCTGGGGCCTGGGGGTCATCTTCGTAGGCCTATCCACGACCGTCGGCGCCATCAACTTCATCGTCACCACGTTCAAGCTCCGAGCGCCGGGCATGTCGATCAACCGCCTCCCCCTCTTCGTGTGGTCGATCCTGGCCATGGCCTTCATGGTCATCTTCGCCGTCCCCGCCGTCACCCTGGCCGCCGCCCTGTTGGAGTCCGACCGTCTCTTCGGCACCGCCTTCTTCGACACCACCCGGGGCGGCAGCGCCTTGCTCTACCAGCACCTGTTCTGGTTCTGGGGCCACCCGGAGGTCTACATCCTCTTCGTCCCGGCGGTGGGGATGATCTCGATGATGATCCCGGTGTTCTCGCGACGGGCGTTGTCGGGCTACGTGTGGGCTGCGGGGTCGCTGGTCGCCATCGCCTTCATCAGCTTCGGCGTATGGGTGCACCACATGTTCGCCACCGGGGTGCCGGCGATGGCCATGTCGTTCTTCTCGGCCGCCAGCCTGGTCATCGCCATCCCCAGCGGCGTCCTCTTCTTCGTCTGGATCGCCACCATGTGGCAGGGCAGGGTGCGCTGGACCACACCGATGCTGTTCTCCTTCGGCTTCCTGCTGATCTTCCTGGCCGGAGGGCTCACCGGGGTGATGGTCTCGGTGCTGCCCTTCGACTGGCAGGTGACCGACAGCTACTTCATCGTGGCCCACTTCCACTATGTGCTCAACGGCGCCGTCGTGTTCCCCATCTTCGGCGCCCTGTACTTCTGGCTGCCCAAGATGACCGGGCGCATGTTGAGCGAGCGGCTGGGCAAGCTCAGCTTCTGGACGATGTTCGTGGGCTTCAACGTCGCCTTCTTCCCCATGCACGTCCTCGGCCTGCTGGGCATGCCCCGCCGGGTCTACACCTACGCCGAGGGGCTGGGCTGGGAGACCCTGAACGTGGTGGTCACCGGCGGCTCGTTCCTCTTCGGCCTGGGAACGGCGCTCACCCTGGCCAACTGGATCTGGAGCCGAACCAGAGGCGAGCCGGCAGGGGACAACCCCTGGGATGCCGACTCGCTGGAGTGGGCCATCGCCTCGCCCACGCCCCACTACAACTTCAAGGCCATCCCGGTGGTGACCAGCCGCCACCCACTTTGGGACCAGCAGCCGCTGCCCGAGGCCACCTCGGGCGACGACGACGCCACTCGCAGCCTGGGCGAGGGTGGTGCCCTCGACCGTGAGACCCCGATCACGACCGGGCTCGACGCCGCGCCCGAGGAGACCATGGCCATCCCCAGGGAGACCTACCTGCCGTTCATGCTGGCGCTGGGCCTGGCCGTGCTGTTCGTCGGCCTCCTCGTCGAAGCCGTGGTGATCGGCGCGGCCGGGCTGGCCGTCGCCGTCGTAGGCCTCGTCTGGTGGACGTGGCGCACGGAGGCCGACCTGGTATGACCTCCGCCGTCGCCGTCCCTCCCGCCTCCGCTCGCCGGCGGAGCTACCCCACCGGTTGGTGGGGGATGGTCGTGCTCATCATGACCGAGGCCATGATCTTCGCCGGCCTGCTGGGGTCGTACTTCTTCGTGCGGGCCACCTCCCCCGAGTGGCCCCTCGGAGGCATCCACCCGCCGGAGTTGGCCCGCATCTCGGTGTTCACCGTGGTGCTCCTCGGCAGCAGCCTGCCGGTCTTTTGGGCCGAGGCCGGCATCCGCAAGGGCAACCAGCGGCGCCTGCGGCTGGGGCTGCTGGCGTCCTTCCTGCTCGGGGCCACCTTCATGGTGAACCTCGTCTTCGAGTACGAGGAGCTCGGCTTCGGCCTCCGCGACAACGCCTACACCTCGCTCTACTACGCCATCACCGGCCTCCACGGCCTGCACGTGCTCGTGGGCCTGCTCATCAACCTCGTGGTCCAGATCAAGGCCTGGCAGGGCAAGTTCTCGGCGCAGCGTCACCTCACCGTCGAGATCTTCGGCCTGTACTGGCACTTCGTCGACGTCGTGTGGATCTTCGTGTTCTCCTCCCTCTACGTGTCGCTCCACCTCTGATGAGCTCTCCCGACTCTCCCGCCTCTCCCGCCACCGACTCTCCCGCCACCGAGGCCGGGCCCGACACCGGCCAGGGTGGAATCAAGGCCTGGACCGGCGCGCTCGTGGGGATCGTCGCCTGGACGGTCCACATCGTGTCCCTCGCCAGCCTCGTCGACCTCATCTGCCGGCAACCATCGCTGGAGTGGGTGCTGCACCTCATCACCGGAGCCACCGCCGGCGTCACCCTCCTGGGCCTGTGGTGGTGCCTGGCGCTGGTGCGAGGGGGAGCCTCCGACGCCAGCGGCAACCGCTCCGGCCGCCTGCGGTTCCTGGGGCTGTTCGGGCTCATCCTGAGCGGCTTCTCGTTGCTCCTCATCCTGTGGGAGGGCAGCTACGTGCTGTTCTTGGACCCCTGTGCCTGATCCGCTCAACCTGGCCCTGGTGAGCTTGCCCGGCGCCGCCTATCTGGTGGGCCTGCACCGGCTGTGGGCCAACGCCGGGCGGCGGCGTGTCGTGCGCATGGGCCAGGCCCTCGCTTACCTGGGAGGGCTCAGCGTCGTGGCTCTAGCCGTGGCGTCGCCCCTCGACACCATGGCCGGGGCCCGCCTCAGCATGCACATGGTGCAGCACGTGTTGGTGGTCGGGGTGGCGGCGCCTCTCATC
>JALZNY010000141.1 GCA_030857525.1 Actinomycetota bacterium | reverse complement strand
CTGCGAGACGCCGCCCTGGCCGCGCCGCCTCCCCGCCCCTTCGCCCCTGCTCTGGCTCGCGGAGCCCATCCCGGAGCACCGGCTGTCATAGCCGAGATCAAGCGACGGTCGCCGTCCAAGGGCGATCTTGCCCCCGACCTGGTGCCCGCCGACGTGGCCCGGCGCTACGAGGCCGGGGGGGCTGTCGCCCTGTCGGTGCTGACCGACGCTCAGTTCTTCGGGGGGTCGCCGGCCGACCTGGTCGAGGCTCGGGCCGCCTGCTCGCTGCCCGTGTTGCGCAAGGACTTCACCGTCGGCCCTCGCGATGTCCTTGACGCCCGCGTCATGGGGGCCGACGCTGTGCTGCTCATCGTGGCCGCCCTCGACGACGACGAGCTGGCCTCCCTGCTGGCCCTGGCCGCCGATGTCGGCCTCGACGCCCTGGTGGAGGTGCACGACGAAGCCGAGGCCGATCGGGCCCTGGCCGCCGGTGCCACCCTGGTGGGCGTGAACCAGCGCGATCTCACCACCTTCGCCGTCGATCGGGACCGGGCCCGGATCCTGGCGCCCCGGTTGGCCGGCGTCGACGTGGCGGTGGCCGAGTCGGGGATAGCCGGACCGAGCGATGCCAGCGAGTTGTTCGACGCCGGTTACGACGCGGTGCTGGTGGGGGAGTGGTTGATCACCAGCGAGGACCCGGCCTCGGCCGTCGGCCTGCTCGCCGGCGCCCGCCCATGACCTTCGTAAAGATCTGCGGGACCACCAACGAGGAGGATGCGCTGCTGGCGGTGGCCATGGGCGCCGACGCCGTGGGCTTCATCTTCGCCCCCTCGCCTCGTCAGGTGGCGGCCCAGCTGGTGCGCGACATCGTGCGTCGCCTCCCACCCGAGGTCCTCACCGTCGGGGTGTTTCGCGACGATGCCCCCGAGCGGGTGGTCGAGGTCGTCAACGCCACCGGCCTGCGGGCGGCCCAGCTCCACGGCCGGGAGACGGCGCAGCAGACCCAGTGGGTGCGGGCCCGGGTCCCGGTGGTCGTCAAGGCCTTCACAGCCGGGCACCCCGCCATCGCTCACGCCAGCGACTACGGCGCCGACCTGGTGCTAATCGACAGCGCCAGCCCGGGCTCGGGCAAGGTGTTCGACTGGTCCCTGGCCGAGGACGCCCCCGCCGGCCAGCGCCTGGTGCTCGCCGGTGGGCTCACGCCTGGCAACGTGGCCGAGGCCATCACCCGGGTTCGGCCCTTCGGGGTCGACGTGGTCAGCGGGGTGGAGGACGAGCCCGGGCACAAGGACGCCCGCCTGGTGCGAGCTTTCGTCTCCGCAGCCAAGGGCGCCGGGCGCCCGGGCTGGGAGGCGGCCGCCGATGCCCCCTACGACTGGGACCAACCTTGACCACTGACGCCAGCCCCACAAACGACCCCTCGCCCGGCATGGCCGAGCCGGGCGCCACCGGTCGCTTCGGCGACTTCGGGGGCCGCTTCGTCCCCGAGGCGCTCATGCCCGCTTGCCTGGAGCTCGAAGCCGCCTTCCGCTTGGCCTGGGCCGATCCCACCTTCCGGGCCGAGCTCGATGCCCTACTGGCCGACTATGCCGGTCGCCCGTCGCCCTTGACCGAGGCGTCCAACCTGTCGCAGCGCCTCGGGGTGCGGGTCCTGCTCAAGCGCGACGAGCTCAACCACACCGGCTCCCACAAGATCAACAACGTGCTGGGCCAGGCCCTGCTCAGCCGGCGCATGGGCAAGCGTCGCCTCGTGGCCGAGACGGGGGCGGGCCAGCACGGGGTGGCCACCGCCACTGCCGCCGCCCTTTTCGGCTTCGACTGCGTCATCTACATGGGCGAGGTCGACGTCGAGCGCCAGGCCCTCAACGTGTTCCGCATGAACCTGCTGGGGGCCGAGGTGCGCCCGGTGGCCACGGGCAGCCGCACCCTCAAGGACGCGGTCAACGAGGCCATGCGCGACTGGGTGTCGTCGGTGGAGACCACGCACTTCTGCCTCGGGTCGGTGATGGGTCCTCACCCCTATCCGTGGATGGTGCGCGAGCTGCAGCGGGTCATCGGCGAAGAAGCGGCAGCCCAGTGCGCCACCCTCCTCGACGGAGGTCGCCCCGACGTGGTGGTGGCCTGCGTGGGCGGGGGCTCCAACGCAGCAGGGATCTTCGCCGGATTCGTCGACGACGACGAAGTGCGCCTGGTCGGCGTGCAGCCCGAGGGCGGCGCCGCCATCGGCCGGGGCGTGCCCGGTGTGGTCCACGGCTCGGCCAGCATGCTGCTACAAGACGAGCACGGTCAGGTCAGCGAGGCGTCCTCCATCTCCGCCGGCCTCGACTACCCCGGCGTAGGCCCCGAACACGCCCACCTGGGCGCCGAGGGCCGGGCCGAGTACCCGAGCGTCACCGACGCCGAGGTCCTGGAGGCGTTCCAGCTCCTGGCCCGCACCGAGGGGATCATCCCCGCCCTGGAGCCGGCGCACGCGCTGGCCTGGGTGATGAGGGAGGCGGGACGTTCGATCCCGACGGGATCGAACGTTGTCGTCAACCTGTGCGGCCGGGGCGACAAGGACGTAGCCCAGGTGGCCGCGCTCCTGGCCCAGCAGGCGTCATCGACACGAGAGACGCCGTGACCGTGACCGACGCCCTGAACGTGGCCGGCGCCGAGATGGGGACTTTGGAAGCCAGCCTGCGGGCTCGTCGGGCCGAGGGCGCCAAGCTGCTCGTGCCCTACGTCACCGGCGGCCTGAGCGACGACTGGACCGAGGTGGTCGCCGCCGTGGTGGCCGCCGGGGCCGACGCCGTCGAGGTGGGCATCCCCTTCTCCGACCCGGTCATGGATGGTCCCACCATCCAAGAGGCGTCGGTCCGGGCCCTGGCCCGGGGCACGACACCGGGTTCGGTCCTGGCCGACCTCGGCCGCATCGAAGCCGGCGTGCCCCTGGTGGTGATGACCTACTACAACCTGGCCTACCGCATGGGCGACCTGCGCTTCGCCCGCTCGCTGGCCGCCGCCGGGGTGGCGGGCGCCATCCTCCCCGACCTGCCCCTGGAGGAGTCGCTGTCCTGGGAGGCCCAAGCGGCAGCCGCCGGCGTCGCCACCGTCCTCCTGGCTGCTCCCGTCACCCCCGACGACCGCCTCGCCGCCATCGCCCAGCGCTCCCGAGGCTTCGTCTACGGGGTGAGCCGCATGGGCATCACCGGCGAACGGGCCAGCGTGGCCGCGTCCGCCGGCGTGATGGCCAAACGACTCAAGGCCGTCACCGACACCCCCGTGCTCATCGGCTTCGGGATCTCCACCCCGGCCCAGGCGGTCGAGGTGTGCACCGAGGCCGACGGCGTGGTGGTGGCCTCGGCCCTGCTGCGCGAGTTGCTAGACGGCGGCGGCCCCGAACGGGCCGCCGAGTTCGTCGGCCGCATGCGCAGCGCCATCGACGCCGGGTAGGCCCAGCGCCTACCGAGGGTAGGGCAGGGCCATGCCTGACGACGCCAACCTGTCCGAGCTCCTCGACGACGACAAGCTGCCCGCCGAGTATCCGCCCGACGAGCCCCTGGGCGTTGACGAGGAGGAGCTGACGGTCAGGGGCCAGCAGACCGACGAGCCCCTCGAGGAACGGTTGCAGCGCGAGGAGCCCGAGGTCTCCGCCAACGACCGGCAAGACGATGAGCCGGTGGGGCCCCTCGTCGCCCCCGAGGGCGAGGAGGGCCTCGACCTGACCAAGGAGTCGGTCGCCTCCGCCGTCGAGGGCGATCCCGATCAGGGCTACCTCGATGCCGACGACATCGCCAGTGGCGACACCACCACCAGGGACGTGGCCACCGAGCGGGTCGAGCCTCGCAGCGCCGAGGAGGAGGCCATGCACCTGACCGACGACCCTCCCATGGGCGACGGGGATGGCTACGTCTGACCTACGCCGGGCGTACTCACCGATTGGTCACACCGACCAGCCACCGTATGCCGTTCCGGTTTGGTCGAGCGGACCCAGGGACACCATTGCAGGGGCGGGGCCGGTGCCGGCTGGACGCGGGTCTTGGGGCAGGCCGATCGGCCGATCCACGCCTCGGACCCGTCTTTGCCCTAGCCTGGCACGCGGCGGGCCCTCGGGCTCGTGCTGAGAGGTATCACATCTGCTGGGCCCGAGAGGCCCGGCCACGTCCCCCCGGAGGCCATCACATGAACAGAACCGAACTCATCGACGCCGTTAGCGATCGGTCGGGGGTCTCCTCCCGAGACGTCGACGCCACCCTCAAGGGCCTATTCGAGGTGGTGGCCGGCGTGGTGGCCAAGGGTGACGACAAGATCACCCTCCCCGGCTTCATCTCCTTCGAGCAGGTCGACCGGGCCGCCCGCACCGGACGCAACCCCCAGACCGGCGAGAGCATCGACGTACCTGCCTCCAAGGCGGTCAAGATCTCGGCCGGTTCCAAGCTCAAGGCGATCGCCGCCGGCAAGGAGCAGGCTCCCTAACGGAAGAATCCCGCCGGTTCGGGAACCGCAGCGATGCCCTCGTTCGTCCAACCTCCCACACGACCGAGGGAGTGAACATGGGATCGTCGATGGGTACGGCGGACGGCGGCGGGTGGCATGGAATCGGACTGGCCCGCAGCCGGAGGGCGACGGTGTTCCTCGCCGTTGCCCTGTTGGTGGTGGCCGGAGCGGTGGTGGCCTTCAGCGACGCCACCAACGAATCGATGTCCGCAGACTCGATGTCCGCAGACTCCCAGGTCCAGTTGCCCACAGCTAGCTTCGCCGGCGGGGATGAGGCCGCAAGAGGTGGCCCCGACCTGGCCGTGGTCGACCAGGACGCGAACGGCGTCGGCGGTGAGGTCGCCTCCCGTCCCGCTG
>JALZNY010000140.1 GCA_030857525.1 Actinomycetota bacterium | reverse complement strand
GCCTCGACCTGGTGGTCGACGACGGCGCCCTGGCCTGGTTGGCCGAGCGGGGCTACGACCCCGACTACGGCGCCCGCCCCCTCAAGCGGGTCATCCAGCGCGAGATCGGTGACCGCCTGGCGATGGCGTTGCTCGAGGGCGCCTACGTCGAAGGGGACACGGTGACGATCACGGTGTCCGACGACGAGCTACGCCTCGACCGAAGGTCGTCGCCGGGAGCAGGGACCGCCGCTGCCTCCGCTGCCCTCGCCGGCTGACGAGGAGCACACCCACGGTCTAGCTGTCCTTGACATCTAATGATGTCGATGACGAGGTGGACTAGATTGCAGGGGTTAGCGACCTTGTCCTAGGTCGCTCTGAGTATGAGATCGAGCGGGGAGGACCAAGTGTCGAAGCGGAACGCCGCACTCGCGGTCGCAGTGGCGATGGGCAGCCTACTTGCGGTGCCCCTCGGAGCGGGAGCCCAGGGCGCAGGGTCCGACACCCGCTTCGTGGTGGAGGCGCCGCGCCAGGTGGGCACTGACGGCAACCCCGTCCGCCTCTACGTCCAACCCCAGGTCGCCGTCCACCCCGACGACCCCTCCCTCTTGGCCCTCGCCGCCGGTGAAGCGCGCAACGGCGGTTGCGCGCTCAACGTGAGCCGCGACGGCGGCCTCTCATGGGGGCTCGCCGCACCGACCCTGATGCCCGACGAGCTTCCCTTCTGCGTGCAGCGGAACTACGGGCCGGTGCTCGACATGGCCTTCGCCTCCGACGGCACTCTCTACGTCGGCATGAGCGGGTCGTCCTACGCCACCGACCCCCCTCATCCGAACGGCCCCATCACCGCCCTCATCGCCCGGACGAACGACCTCGGGAACACGCATCAGACCTTCGTCGTGGCCGAGCCCGACCCGTTCACCTACACCCCTGAAGCGCCTGCCGACGCTCCTGCTGCGGGCTCCCCCCCGTCGAGCGCCGCCCAGCCGGGCCAGCCCACCACGACGGTCCCCGAGCTCCAGCCCACCACGACGATCGCCCAGCCCGCACCGGAGCCGGCGGCGACCGAGCAGACCGGCTTCGAGCAGCACCGGCTGAACAGCGTCGCCGTCGATCCGAACAACCCCGAGAAGGTGTACCGGGGTTGGCGTGAGGGGATCGGTGGGCTGATCGGCGTGCCGTTCGGCGCCACGCCAGTGCGAGCCATGATCGCCGTATCCAACGACGGAGGCGAGACCTGGGGCGACCCCATCGACGTGGCCGACCGCTTCGAGGGCGACGAGGAGATCTTCGGGTCGGATGTGCCAATGCTGGTGGTGGACCCCGACGGGACCGTCTTCGGCTTCGCCAAGGAGCGGCCGCGGCGGGCGGCCGAGGGCGAGCCCACCGCCGTGTCCCGGCTGTTCATGTTCAAGTCGACCGACGGCGGCGAGAACTGGACCACCAGCGTGTTCAGCCCAGGCGCCGAGTCGCTCGACAACCCCGACGCCGCCGTCGACCCCAGCAACGGCAACCTCTACGTGGTCTACTCCTCGCGCGGGCAAGACACCGACGAGGACGAGCCCGCCCCTGCCTCGGAGATCTACTTCTTGGCCTCGACCGACGGCGGAGCGACGTGGAGCGAGCCGATCAACGTCACCGACGACGACCCCACCAAGGGTGCGGACCAGCACCACCCCGGGATCAGCGTGGCGTCGAACGGGCGGATCGACCTGGCGTGGCACGACTTCCGCAACGACCCCTTCTTCGTCCCCGGGGAGATCGGGGACATGGGAAGCGCAGTGGGCCAGCGCTACTGGGACGCGTACTACGCCTCCTCCACGAACGCCGGCGGAACGTGGTCGGCCAACACCCGGGTGACCAACCCGTCGATCGACGGCAAGCTGGGGGTCACCTTCAACAACAACGACCTCCGCGGGCCCATGGGGGTGGCCTCCAGCGACAACGCCGCCTACGTCACCTGGGCGGACTCCCGGGCCACCGGCGCCGACGCCACCCAAGCCGAGGACGCCTACTTCTCGCGGATCCGCTACGCCGGTCCCGCCGAGCTGGGCGCCGGTGCCGGCGAGCCGGACAAGGTGCTATGGGCCCTGCTCGGCGCTGGTGCCGCCCTGGCCCTGGGCGGGCTGGGCCTGGTGGCGGGGACGCGCCTGACGCGTGGCCGAGGCGAGCCGGGGCCGAGCCGTCAGCCTGCCCCCGCCGCCAGGGAGTGATGGGCGCAGGTGCCCGAGGCCATGATCGCCCCACCAGCCTGGCCGTCATGGCCACCGGAGCCGGGGCGCTTGCAGAGGTAGAGGTACGCCTGTCAGGGTCCTCACGCCCGGGAAGGGCGCGGCCGGTGCCGGCCGCTCCCCACTCGTAGCCCGGCCGGAGGACCGCTGAGATGGCGTTCAGGCACCGGCGCCGTGGCACGGAGAGGAACGAGCCGGGCGGCGAGCAGGGCACCTCGACGCGGCGAACGGCCATCGTCGTCGCCGTCGCCTTGCTGCCCTGCCTGATCGGGCTGTACGTGGTGGCCCTCTACTGGTCGCGCCCCGACTCGCTGGGCGAACAGGTCCGCCTCGACCAGTTCCTGGTCATGGTGAACCAGGGTGAGATCGGCGAGGCGGTCATTCTCGATGCCGACAACCGGGTCGTCGGCCAGTCGGTCGACGGGCCGTTCTGGATGGCCTTCGGCGGCCACGAGACCTCCTTCTCGCGCATCCTGGCCACGCTGGAGAGCGGGAACGTGCCGACCAGCGTGCGCGAGCAGTGGGGCAAGGGGTTGATCCTGCCCCTGACCGCCCTTCTCCCCACCCTGCTGCTCATCGACCTCGTGGTCCTGGCGTTCCTCCTGGTGAGAGGCCGGGGCGACTCCCTGCTCGGCTTCGGCCGCTCCGGCGCCCGCCGGGCGGCGACCGGCGCCGACGTGACCTTCGCCGACGTGGCGGGGCAGGACGAGGCCCTCGAAGAGCTGGCCGAGATCCGCGACTACCTGGCCAGGCCCGACCGGTTTCTGGTTATGGGGGCACTGGCCCCCAAGGGCATCCTGCTCACCGGGCCGCCCGGATGTGGCAAGACCCTGCTGGCCAGAGCGGTGGCGGGGGAGGCCGGCGTGCCGTTCTTCTCGATGTCCGGGTCCGACTTCGTCGAGATGTTCGTGGGCGTGGGGGCGTCACGGATTCGCGACCTGTTCCGAACCGCCAAGGCCCACGCCCCCTGCATCGTCTTCATCGACGAACTCGATGCCGTAGGTCGGGGACGGGTGTCCGCGGCGGTCGCCGGCCAGGACGAGCGAGAGGCGACGCTGAACCAGCTACTGGTCGAGATGGACGGCTTCGAACGGGTAGCCGGCGTCGTCGTGCTGGCCGCCACCAACCGCCCCGACGTGCTCGATCCCGCCCTGCTCCGTCCCGGCCGCTTCGATCGGCGCATCGGGCTCGAGCGGCCCGATGTCAAGGGGCGGCGAGCCGTGCTCGACCTTCACGCTCGCGGCAAGCCTCTCGCCTCCGGCGTCGACCTGGAGGTCATCGCCCGCCGCACCCCCGGGTTCTCCGGGGCCGACCTCGCCAACGTCGTGAACGAGGGCGCCCTGCTGGCGGCGCGGCGAGGGCGCCACGATGTCGGTCAAGCCGAGCTGGTGGAGGCGGTGGAGCGGGTGGTGGCCGGACCGGAGCGACGGACCCGGGTGCTCACCCGGCGCGACCGCCGGCTGATCGCCCATCACGAGGCGGGGCACGCCGTCGTCTCCGCCGCCTTGTCGGGGGCTGACGTGGTCCACAAGGTCTCCATCGTCAGCCGTGGCCACGCCGGAGGCATGACCTGGTTCCTGCGAGAGGAGGAGTGGGTGGTGAGCACGCGCTCCGAGCTCGAAGACCGGCTGGCGGTGCTCCTCGCTGGTCGGGCCGGCGAGGAGCTGCTGATCGGCGAGCCGACGACCGGGGCGCGCGGCGACCTCGAGCAGGCCAGCCGATTGGCCCGACGAATGGTGGCCGAGCTGGGCATGGGTGAGCTGCTGGGGTTGGTGCCGGAGGGCGTCGGCCTCGGCCACGGCGGGAGGGAGGTCTCCGACCGCGTGGTGGGCACGGTCGACGCCGACGTCGAGCGCCTGCTGGCCTCAGCACGCGCCCGGGCTCGCCAGCTCCTGGAGGACCACCGCTCCCACTGGGAGGCGCTGGCGACCACGCTCCAGGACGTGGAGACCGTCGAGGGCCCCGACCTCGAGCTCGCCCTGTCGGAGGTTGCCGCCGCCCGGCGCGGGTAGTGGCCCTGCGCCGCCCAGCCCTCGGGCCACCAGGCCCCGCATGCCCCCGTGAAGACTTTGCCGCGGTGAACGACACCCGGGGTCGCACGGGCGAGGACGAGCAACCCAACCGGCCCCTGTCGGGCCTGGCCGTCGACACCACCGGCGATCAGGACGTGGTCTACGTCACCTGGCGTGAGCAGAACCGCTTGGCCGACCCCAACGGCGAGGCGGTCAAGCCCACCATGGCCGTCTCCACCGACGGCGGGGCGTCCTTCGGCGAGCCCGTGCACCTCTCCGACGGCGTGTTCGACGAGATTCGCCGCACCGAAGCGCTCATGACCACGACGACGACGGCTCCGGCCACCACCACCACGTCGGCGCCCACCACGCCCACCACCGAGGCGGCCGCCCCGACCAGCCCGTCGTCGCTGCCGGCCGCCCCTGCTCCCAGCACGACCACCACCACGGCGCCACCGCCGGGGACCAACGCCGCCGAACCCGATGCCCCCGGCAACTTCGGGGGCAGCAACCCCGTGGTCGCCGTCGACGACGAGGGCGCCGTCTACTCGATCTGGGTCACCGCCTACGACAACCTCATGCCCAGCCCGGGGC
>JALZNY010000139.1 GCA_030857525.1 Actinomycetota bacterium | reverse complement strand
GTCTCGGTCGGTGTCGGTGTCGGTGGAGCCGGGAGGCGGTGGTGGCCGGGATGTCTCGGTGAGGCGCCAGGCCGCATTGATGAGGCCCACGTGGGAGAAGGCCTGGGGGAAGTTGCCCAGCAGCTCGAGGCGGTCGGGGTCGGCCTCCTCGGCGAGCAGGCCCAGGTCGTTGGCGCAGGCCGTGGCCCGCTCGAACCAGGCCTCGGCCCGCTCGATCTCGCCGGCCAGAGCCAGGCACTCGGTCAGCCAGTAGGTGCAGATGAGAAAGCCCATCGGGTCCTGCGGCCAGCGCCGCACCAGGCCGATGTCGCCGAGCTCCCGCTCGACCGCGTCGATGGTGGCCCTCATCCGGGGGTCATCCGCGGGCAGGAACCCGACCAGCGGTAGCAGCAGCACCGAGGCGTCCAGCTGGTCCGAGCCGAAGGCCCCGGTGTAGGCGCCGGCCTGGTCGCTCCACGCCTTGGCCAACACGGCGTCACGTACCCGTTGACGGGCCCGGCGCCACGCGTCGGGATCGGCGCCGGCGCCCAGGCGGGGGGCCAGCTGGATGGCCCGGTCGAGGGCCACCCAGCACAGCACCTTGGACGAGGTGTAGTGGCGTTGCTGGTCCCGGGCCTCCCACATGCCGGCGTCGGCCTCGCGCCAGGTGGCCGCCGCCCGGTTGGCCAGGGCCACCAGCAGGTTCTGGGTGGGCTCGCCCAGCTCACCCAGCTGGTCCCGCAACTGGTGGGCGGCGTCGAGCACCTCGCCGAGCACGTCAAGCTGGGACTGGTCCCAGGCGTTGTTGCCGACCAGCACGGGCCGGCTGTCGTGGAACCCGGCCAGGTGATCGAGGGCGTGCTCGGTGAGGTCGCGCTCGCCGGCCACCCCGTACATCACCTGCACCCGCTCGTCGCCCAGATGGCCGGCCGACTGGGCGATCCAGCGGAACAGCTCGTCGGCCTCGTCGGGGCAGGCGGCGATCCACAACGAACGGATGGTGAGGCTGAGGTCGCGGAGCCAGGCGAAGCGGTAGTCGAAGTTCAGCGCGCCACCGATCGTCTCGGGCAGCGACGTCGTCGCCGCCGCCACGACCGCCCCGCTGGGTTTGTAGGTGAGACCCTGCAGCACCAGCGCGCTGCGCAGCACCTGCTCGCGGTGACGACCCTGGTAGGCTTGGTGCAGGTCGGACCACGACGCCCATACCGCCAGCGTGTCGTCGATCGACGGCCCCGGCGAGGCCACCGCATCATCGGCGCCGAAGGAGGCGGTGGCGGCCAGGCGCAGCTCGACCGTCTCCCCGGCGGCCACCGAGAAGCAGGCCCCGGCCGTGGCGCCGTCGCGGCGCAGGGTCACGTCACCGGTCAGGGTCAGGGTGACCGGCCCGCCTCGGGCCACCAGAGCGCCACCTTCCTCGGTCAGATGGGGCGCGGTGAGCCCGTACTCCATGCGGGGGGCAAGTTCGGTGGTCATGGTCACCGTGCCCCGACGACCCTCGACCCGGCGCAGCAGTGTGTGCGGGGCCCGCCGCCCGAGGTCGTGGCCCCGGGCCCCGGGTTCCAACGCCAGGGCGTCGGTTACGTCGACCTCGCCGTCGTCGGTGACGAAGGTGGTGGTGATCACCAGGCTGGCGCCCACGTAGCGCCGGGTCGCCACGAAGGCGGCGTCGGGGTGCAGCGACCAGTGGCCGGCGTCGGGATCGAGGAGGCGGCCGAACACCGACGCGGCATCGAAACGGGCCGGGCACCACCAGTCGATCGAGCCGTCCCGGTCGACCAGGGCCGCTGTGTGGCAGTCGGAGAGGAACCCGTAGTCGTCGATCCGCCGGCGGGTCACGTCGTGCTCAGCGGGTGGCCGCCGTACTCGTGGCGCAGCACCGAGACCGCCTTCTCCCACTCCGGGGTGCGGTCGCGTGACTGGTAGAAGCCCCACACGGCCTGGGCGAGCATCGGGATCGGGACCTGGTGCTCCATGGCGTACTGCACCCCCCAGACCTGCTCGCCGGTGTCCTCGACGCATGGTTCGACGTGGCTCAGGTCGCCGTACTCCTCGAAGCCCTGAGCCATCAGCTCCACCAGCCAGCCGCGGATCACCGACCCGTGGCTCCAGTTGCGGAAGAGCCTGACCACGTCGAGCTCGTAGTCCGAGGCCGCGAGCAGCTCGACCCCCTCGCCGATCGACTGGACCATCCCGAACTCGATCATGTTGTGGATCAGCTTCACGAAGTGCCCCGCACCCGTGGGTCCGACATGGAGGACACCGTCGTCGGTGGCCAGCGCCACCAGGACCGGCTCGACCAGCGCGAAGCCCTCCTCGGTGCCGCCCACCATGAAGCAGGCCCCGTGACGGGCCCCGCTCACCCCGCCGCTGGTGCCGCAGTCGACGAAGTGGATGCCGCGCTGGGCCAGCGCACCGAAGCGGCGCACCGAGTCCTGCCAGTGGGCGTTGCCGCCCTCGACGATCACGTCGCCGGGCTCCATGGCCTCGGCGAGGGCCTGCACGACCTCCTCGGTCGGGTCGCCCTGGGGCACCGAGACGAACACGACCCGGGGCGCCGACAACTGCTCGACCACTGCGGCGACCGAGTCGGCCGCCACGATGCCCGAGCCCGAAGCCGGCTCCTTGCCCGGGTCGTGGGCCACCACCTCGAGACCCCGGTCCACCGCCTGCAGGGCCAGCGCCTCGCCCATGCGGCCGAGGCCGATCATGCCGAACCGGTCGGTGGCGCCCGATCGCTCGGGCTGACGGGCGGCGGTGGCGACCTGGCGGGCCAGGTCGCGCAGGGCCGGCTCGTAGGCCTCCGAGAACGTGGGGAAGGGGTGGACGAGGTCGGTCAGCACGGCCAGCGGGACCGCTGCCCTGATGGCCAGGACGGCCTCGCCGATCCATTCGTCGCAGCCCGGGCCGACCGCTGCCGCCCCGACCAGCACGCCCCGGGCGACATCGGCGGTCAGCACCAGTCGGCCCCGGGCCTCGCCCTCGCTGCCCGATCGGGCGGTCTCGGCCAGGTCGATGCTGGCGGTGACCGCCTCGACGCCCTGCTCCGCCGCCGCCGCCGCGTCCAGCCCCACCGAGGCCACCGGCGGGTCGGTGTAGATGGCCCTCGGTATGGCCCGGGTGTCCATGGTCGCCGATCCGCCGAGCAGGTTGGCGGTGATGACCCGGGCCTGGTAGTTGGCGGCGTGGGTGTAGGGGGCGGCGCCGGTGACGTCGCCGGCGGCCCACACGTGGGCCTGGCCCGGGACCCGGCCCGACGCATCGGTGGCCAGGCCCGTCGCGTCGGTCTCGACGCCCAGCACCTCGAGGCCGAGATCGTCGACGTTCGGCGTACGGCCGGTGACCACCAGCACCCGGTCGGCGTCGAGGGCGGTGCCGTCGGCCAGGTGCAGACGGGCGGCGCCGGCGACCGGCTCGGCCCTGGTCACCTCGGCCCCGAGGCGCAGGTCGATCCCGTCGTCGCGCAGCACCGCGGCCAGCACCGCTGACACGCTCGCCTCTTCCTTGGCCACCAGGCGGGGCGCCGACTCGACGAGGGTCACCTCCACCCCGAACCGGGCGTACACCTGGGCCAGCTCGCAGCCGATCGGGCCCCCGCCCAGGACGATCAGCGAGTCGGGACGCTCGTCCGCGCTCAGCGCCTCGTCGCTGGTCCAGGTGGGGACGGTGTCCAAGCCCTCGATCGGCGGATGGACCGGCCGGCTCCCCGTCCCGATCACCAGGTCGGTGAAGCCGTACCGGGCGCCGCCGACCTCGACGACGCCCTCGCCCACCACCCGGCCTCGGCCCCGCAGGAGCGTGACTCCCTCCCGCTCCACGGACTTGACCGCATCGACATCGTCACGGTTGTGGGCCACCGTGTCGCGCCGGGCGGTGGCCCGGGCGTAGGCGGCTGCGGGGTCGTCCAGGGCCACCGGCGCGGCGGTGGCGCCGAGGGCTTCCGACCTGGTCGTCTGGTGGCGCACGGTGGCCGAGCGCAGCAACGACTTGCTCGGCATGCAGGCCACGTAGGGGCACTCGCCGCCGACCCGGCCCGCCTCGATCAGCGCGACGGTGCGGCCGGCCCGGGCCATGTTCTTGGCGATCGATTCTCCCGCGGTCCCCGCACCGAGCACGATCACGTCAAAGGCAGCCATCATCGGGCCGAGCTGACGGCGAGGTCGGTGACGGTGACGGTGAGAGGGGTCACCGTTGGGAGAGCAGCCATGTCGGTCCTTTGGTATGAGCGGGGTCGAGCGGCGCCCCTGCCGGCGCCGTTCGAGGGATGAAGTGCCGTGCTGGGCTCAGGTGGCGGCGAGTCCGAACGTCCCGGGTGCGGTCAAGCGGCCGATTCGCCTGACAAGAGATGAACAAGGGGCAAAGACCGGGTTCAGCTCTTCCGGGCTGAGAGGGCCTCGCCGGCGGTCCAGACGGCGATGGCCAGGAGGCCGACGTCTTTGGCCACGAACTGTCCTGGCATCGGCGACAGGTACGGGATTCCGTAGCCGGCTTGGAATGCGTCGGGCGTGGTGAACACAAAGGTGAGGGTGACGAGGAACAGAGCGATGGCTCCAAAGCTGCCGGCGGCCGAGATCTTCCAGGAGAAGGAAGGCTTGACGGCGATCATGAGCGCGAGCGCGATCTCGAAGGCTCCCAGCATCACCGCGAACGTCCTGACGCTGAAGAGGTCATAGACCCAGGACAGGAGTGGGCTGTTCTCGACGAGGGGCTGGATGGCCAGCGCCTCGTACGCGGTGAACTTCAGGAGGCCGACCCAGAGCAGGATGCTGACCAACCCGTAGCGGAGCAGGAGGCCACCAGCGTGCTCGAGCGGATGGGTCCGGGTTTCGTCGGTGCGATCTCTGG
>JALZNY010000009.1 GCA_030857525.1 Actinomycetota bacterium | reverse complement strand
GGTCTACGCCGTGACCCGGCGCCGGTGGTGGGCATTGCGCACCGCCGGGCCCAAGTTCGCCCTCACCACCGTGGCCACGGGGGCGGCCGGTGTGCTGGTGGTCTCGGTGGCCACCGCCCTGGCCGCGGGCGAGGTCTCCGCCGAGCGGGCCGGTCTGGTGTCGGGCCGGCCGCTCGGCGTCCTCGTGGCTATCTCGTTGCTGGCCAAGCTGGCCTGGGAGGCAGGCCTCGCTCGTCACCTCCGTCCGGGCGCCCCCCCCGAGCTGCGACGCAGCGCCTTGCTCCTGGTGGGCGAGCTGGCGTCGTCGAGCCGGTGGCGCTTCGGTCTCGGCCTCACCGGGGTGCTGAGCGCCCTGGTGGCCACGATGGGTACCGGTTCCACCACGCCGGTGGTCGTCCTGATCCTGGCCGTGGTCTGCTTGGCCACCGTGGTGGCCGGTGAGCTGGTGGAGCGCTGGCAGTTCTTCACCGCCGTGGCCCCGCCCCGCATGCCGTCGGGTCCGGCGTGACCGGGGGCCGGGAGACGGGCGTCCCGGCAACGGGAGCACGGCGGCGGTCCAACCTGCTGGTGGCCCGGGAAGGACGCCAGGGCGACGACCTGGCCCGCCGGCCCGGCGGCTTCGGTCTGGGCCAGGTGCCGGCCCGCCTGGCCCCCGAGGCGGTCACCTCCATGGTCTGCGGGTTCTGTGCGGTGGGCTGCTCTCTCGACGTGCACCTGCGCGACGGGCACGCCGTCAACCTCTCGCCCACCACCGAGTACCCGGTGAACCTGGGCATGGCCTGTCCCAAGGGCTGGGAGGCGCTGGCCCCGCTGGCCGCCCCCGACCGGGCCACCACGCCCCTGCTGCGCGACGACCGGGGCCAGCTCCAGCTTGTCTCCTGGCCCGAGGCCCTCGACACCTTCGTGTCCCGGGTGCGGGGAGTCCAGGCCGAGCACGGCCCCGCCTCCATGGCCTTCCTGTCGACGGGCCAGATCCCCACCGAGGAGATGGCCCTGCTCGGGGCCCTGGCCAAGTTCGGCATGGGCATGGTGCACGGCGACGGCAACACCCGTCAGTGCATGGCCACCTCGGTGGTGGCCTACAAGCAGGCCTTCGGCTTCGACGCCCCGCCCTACACCTACGCCGATCTGGAGTCCTCCGACGTCATCGTCCTGGTCGGCTCCAACCTGTGCATCGCCCATCCCATCCTCTGGGAGCGGATCTGTCGCAACCCCCACCACCCTGAGATCGTGGTCATCGACCCCCGGGCCACCGAGACGGCCATCGCCGCCACCCAGCACCTGGCCCTGGCCCCCAAGTCCGACCTGGTCCTGCTCTACGGCCTGGCCCGGGCCCTCATCGAGCGGGGGGCGATCGACCGCAGCTTCGTGGAGGCCCACACCGCCGGCTTCGAGGCCTTTGCCGCCCACGTGGCCCCCTTCGACCCCGAGCGGGTGTCCGAGGCCACCGGCCTGTCGAGCGAGGCGCTCGAGCGCCTGGCCGCCACCATCGCCGGCGGCCGGCGGGTGTCGCTGTGGTGGACCATGGGCGTCAACCAGAGCCACGAAGGGGTACTCGTGGCCCAGGCCATCATCAACCTGGCCCTGTTGAGCGGCAACATGGGTCGCCCCGGGACCGGGGCCAACTCGATCACCGGCCAGTGCAACGCCATGGGGTCGCGCCTGTTCTCCAACACCACCAACCTCTTCGGGGGCCGCGACTTCGCCGACGCCGGCGACCGAGTCGACGTGGCCGGCGTGCTCGGCCTCGACCCCGGGCGCATCCCCACCCAGCCCAGCTGGGCCTACGACCAGATCGTGGAGGGCATCGCCAGCGGCGACATCCGGGGCCTGTGGGTGGTGGCCACCAACTCGGCCCACTCCTGGATCAACCATTCCGACCTGCACGACCTGCTGGGTCGCCTCGACTTCCTCGTGGTCCAGGACCTCTACGCCACCACCGAGACCGCGCAGCGGGCCGACCTGGTGCTGCCCGCCGCCGGATGGGGGGAGAAGGAGGGCACCTTCATCAACTCCGAGCGGCGCATCGGCCTCATCAAGAGGGTGGCCCGAGCCCCGGGCCAGGCCCTGGCCGACTTCTCCATCTTCAAGCTGGTGGCCGAAGCATGGGGCGTGGCGGAGCTCTTCAAGGAGTGGTCGTCACCCGAGGCCGTCCTGGAGATCCTGGGCCTCCTGTCGGCCGGGCGGCCGTGCGACCTCAGCGGCATCAGTGGCTACGACATGATCGACAAGCTGGGCGGGGTGCAGTGGCCCTTCTCGGCGGGATCGACGGGCGTGGTGGCCGAGGAGCGCCGCCTGTTCGCCGACGGCCGGTACTTCCACCCCGACGGTCGGGCCCGGTTCTGCTTCGGCGAGCCTCGCCCACCCCGGGAGGCGACCAGCCGGCGCTATCCCCTTATCCTGCTCACCGGGCGGGGTAGCTCGGCCCAGTGGCACACCGAGACCCGTACGGCCAAGTCGGCTGTGCTGCGCACGCTGCACCCCGCCGGGCCCTACGTCGAGATCAGCGCGGCCGACGCCGAGGAGCTGGGCCTGACGGGCGGCCAGGAGGTGGTGGTCACCTCGGCCCGGGGCTCGATGCAGGCCCGGGCCACCATCACCACCGCGGTGGCTCCGGGCCAGGTGTTCGTGCCCATGCACGACGCCCAGGTCAACCGCCTCACCCACCCCAGCTTCGACCCCTCGTCGCGCCAGCCCTCCTACAAGCACTGCGCGGTGGCCGTGCGCCCCCTCGAGCACTGGGAGCACTGACCCCGCTCGGGCGGAAACTCCTCGTGTTGGCCGTACCATGGGTATGTGGCTCCGCCGACGGGCGGGCCGCGTCCCCTCGTCCCTGAAAGGCCACCCATGCCCGCGCGTTCGGATCTGCGCAACGTCGCCATCATCGCCCACGTCGACCACGGCAAGACCACCCTGGTCGACGCCATGCTCTGGCAGTCCGGCATCTTCCGCACCAACCAGGACGTGAACGAGCGGGTGATGGACTCCACCGACCTGGAGCGGGAGAAGGGCATCACCATCCTGGCCAAGAACACCTCGGTGCGCTACGGCGACGTCAAGCTGAACATCGTCGACACCCCCGGCCACGCCGACTTCGGCGGGGAGGTGGAGCGGGCCCTGGCCATGGTTGACGGTGTGCTGCTTTTGGTCGACGCTTCCGAGGGACCCCAGCCCCAGACCCGCTTCGTGTTGCGCAAGGCCCTGGAGTCGCGCCTGCCGGTGATCCTCGTGGTCAACAAGGTCGACCGGCCCGACGCCCGGGTGACCGAGGTGGTCGACGAGGTTTACGAGCTGTTCCTCGACCTCGACGCCGAGGCCGACCAGATCGAGTTCCCCATCATCTACTCCAACGGCAAGGACGGCTGGGCCTCGTCCAGCCCCGACATCGACGGGGTCGACCTCAAGCCCCTCTTCGAGCTGCTCCTCGACCACATCCCGGCGCCCACCTACGAGGGCGGCCACCCCCTCCAGGCCCTGGTGACCAACCTCGACCGCTCGCCCTACCTCGGGCGCCTGGCGCTGTGTCGGGTCCGTCAGGGCAACATCAAGCGGGGTCAGACGGCGGCGTGGTGCCGGGCCGACGGGAGCATCGAGCGGGTGCGCATCAGCGAGCTCTTCGTAACCGAGGGCTTGGAGCGGGTCAGCGCCACCGAAGCGGGCCCGGGCGAGATCATCGCCGTGGCCGGCCTCGACGAGGTCACCATCGGCGAGACGCTGGCCGACGGCGACGATCCCCGACCGCTGCCCGTGATCACGGTCGACGAACCCAGCCTGTCGATGACCATCGGGGTCAACAGCTCGCCGCTGGCCGGTCAGGACGGCACCAAGCTCACCGCTCGCATGGTCTCGGACCGCCTGTCCACCGAGCTGATCGGCAACGTCTCGCTGCGGGTCAGCCCCACCGAGCGCCCCGACACCTGGGAGGTGCAGGGCCGGGGTGAGCTGCAGCTCGCCGTGCTGGTCGAGACCATGCGCCGGGAGGGCTTCGAGCTCACCGTGGGCAAGCCCCAGGTGGTCACCCGCGAAATTGACGGCAAGGTGCACGAGCCGGTCGAGCGCCTCAGCGTGCACGTCCCCGAGGAGCACCTGGGGGTGGTGACCAGGCTGATGGCTCCCCGCAAGGGGCGCCTCGAGCAGATGGTGAACCACGGCAGCGGGTGGGTGCGCATGGAGTACCTCGTGCCCGCCCGGGGCCTCATCGGCTTTCGCACCGAGTTGATGACCGAGACGCGGGGCACGGCCATCGCCAACCAGGTCTTCGAGGCCTACGAGCCCTGGCACGGCCCCCTGCGCATGCGCTCCAACGGCGCCATGGTGGCCGACCGCCAGGGCGCCACCACCACCTTCGCCCTCATGAACCTCCAGGAGCGGGGTGAGCTGATCGTGGGGCCCGGCGTGGACGTCTACGAGGGCATGATCGTGGGCGAGAACTCCAGGGGTGACGACATGGACGTCAACCCGGTCAAGGAGAAAAAGCTCAACAACATCCGCTCCTCGACCGCCGAGGTGTTGGTGCGGCTCTCGCCGCCCCGACCCGTCTCCCTCGAGCAGGCCCTGGAGCTGATCGACGAGAGCGAATGCGTCGAGGTCACCCCCGCGGCCGTGCGCCTGCGCAAGGTGGTGCTGGCGGGCACGGAGCGACGCCGGACCAACAAGCGCGAGCGCAGCGCATCGGAGGCTTCAGCGGACTGAAGCGGTGCCGCTAGCGTTGGGGTGAGGACCTGAACACGCGCTGCGCCTAAGGGGGGCGGATGGACACGACCGAGGCGCAGGCATCCAGCGCTCGTGGCTAAGCGCCGACCGTCCGACGAGGGCCCCGATCCCTACGCCGTGTTGGGCGTATCCCGGCTGGCGACCCTCGAGGAGGTCACCGCCGCCTACCGGGCCCTGGCCCAGACCTACCACCCGGATCGCCACGTCGACAGTGCGCCGTCGGTCCAGCGCGAGGCCGACCAGCGCATGCGCGAGGTCAACCAGGCCTTCCTGGTCCTGAAGAAGGGCTCGTGGGTGGCCGCCACGCCGGAGAGCCAGATTCACTCTTGGGCCACGCCCGATCCCAACGCCGGCTTCGAGGCGCGTCGCCGGGCCTCGACCGCCTCTCGCCAGCACACCGCCCAGGCCCGGGCAGCCCAGGCCAGCCGCACCCAGGCCAAGCTGTCGATCCCCGCGGGCCAGGCCCGGGCCATGCCCAGGGGCAGTGCCGGCCAGAAGATCGGCTTCGGCTTGGCCCAGGCTCTCATCACCAACCAGCTCACCTGTCGGACCTGCCAGAGCGTCCAGCACCTACCCGCAGGTTGGCAGGATCAACTGCGCGAGACCGACTGGTCGTGCTCGGCGTGCGGAAGGATCATCCTGGCCTGGCGGTAGCGCCGAACTGTCGGCGGCCGCTGCCGCGCCGGCCCTACTGGCTCAGGCGACGGTGAGGGTGGCGATGGCCCAGGTGGTCGCCATCAGGCCGATGGCGATCATGACCATGCTGCGGGCTACCGGGGGCCGGGCCAGGTCGGTCTCGCCCCGGTGGGAGGGCGGTCGCACGAGGGCCAGGACGCTGCCTACGGTCATGGCTGCTCCCAAGGCCAGTACAAGCTGGGGGAGCAGGTCGTCGCCGAGCAGGTTCATCGGTTTGGATTCTGGAAGCAGAACGAGACCAAGGCCAGGGCGGCCTCGTTGTACTCGTCGGAGGTGATCTCCTCGATGGGAGCCTTGCCGTAGCTCTCGTCCAGGACGATCCGGGCGTAGCGGCTGTAGACCTGGTTGGTGAGCTGTACCTCATCTCCCAGCTCGGCCGGTGCCTCCCCGGCGACCTCCTGCTGGAGGGCCTCGATGTTCTCCACGATCGACTCGATCTCGAGGTTCGACGTCGCCCGCCGGATCAGGGCGAGGCGGGCGTCGCTGAGCGATTCCAACGGGCCGCAGAACGGCCCTCCCTCGGGCCGGCTGGACTCCTCCGGGGCCCGGGACAAGAAGCCGCCCTCCTCGCCACCACAGGCTGCGATTAGCACGAAAAGCGCCAAGCAGCAGGAAAGCATATGGCGTCGGCCCATTGCTTCCGATCGTAGCGGCCGGGCTCTCCCTGACGCCATGCGGCCACGCTACGGAGTCGGGCGTCGGAGCGTCAGATGTCCTTGGCCATGTTGGCGAAGCGGGTGTAGTGGTCGAGGAAGGCCAGGCGCTCCATGCCGGTGGGCCCTGAGCGGTGCTTGGCCACCAGGACCTCGGCGGTGCCCCGGTCGGGCGAGTCGGGGTGGTACAGCTCGTCGCGGTACAAGAAGACCACCACGTCGGCGTCCTGCTCCAAGCTGCCGCTCTCGCGCAGGTCGGCGAGCATGGGGCGCTTGTCGGCCCGCAGCTCCAGGCCGCGGGAGAGCTGGGAGAGAGCGACCACCGGTGTCTGCAGCTCCCGGGCCAGGACCTTGAGCCCTCGACTGATCTCCGACACCTCCACCTGGCGGTTCTCGGCCCGGTCCCGCCCGGTCATGAGTTGGAGGTAGTCGACGATCACGATGCCGAGGTCGCCCAGGCGCGACTTGAGGCGCCGGGCCTTGGCTCGGATCTCGAGCACCGTGGCCCGAGGGTTGTCGTCGATGTAGAGGGGCGCCTCGGCCAGGCGGCCGATGGCGTGGCTGATCTTGGTCCAGTCCGACTCCGCCAACCGTCCGTTGCGCATGCGGGTGCTGTCGACCCGGGCCTCGGAGGCCAAGAGGCGCTGGGTGATCTCCAGGTGGCTCATCTCCAGGGAGAAGAACAGCACGGGCCGGTTGGCCTCGAGGGCGGCGTGGGCGGCCATGCCCAGGGCGAAGGCGGTGTTGTGCACGAAGATGTCGGCGGCCACGAAGTTGTGGTCGCCGGGCACGGTGAGGTCGTACACCTGGTGGTCGCCGGCGGCGTCGATGGCCACGACCTCGTCCCACCGCACGCTCGTGGTTGCCGGGGTCGGCGCCGTCGGCGGCGTCGCCGGTGTGGCCAGCGTCGCCGGAGGTTCGGTGACGTCGGTTGACGCGGCCAGTCGCCCCGCCGGGACCGACCCTTGAAGCCCCCCGGCCGCCCGATGGCCGGCGTAGGCCAACGTCCGGTGGTCGCTGCGCTGCTGGTGGTCGAGACGGTCCAGTAGGTGGGCCAGGGCCGAGTCCTTGGAAAACATGCCGATCTCGGCGGCCAGGATGCGCAGCTCGGGAACCGACGTCACCTCGAGCTCGTGCCCTGGACCTCGCCAGCCCTGACGGTGAATGACGCGATGGCGGTGGTGGGCGTTGATGCCGAAGCGCAGCAGCAGGTGGGCGACGTCGGCCGCCAAGGTGCCTGAACGGCAGCAGTAGGAGACGCCAGCGGCGCCGCCCCCCCGGCTGGACCACCCTGTCGAGCCCCCGGCCCCGAGCAACCGGTTCAAGAACAGGGCCATCTGGGTCCGGGGTAGGCGGAACACGGCCTCGGGGATCGACCGCCGCTGAGCGTTTGCCCCCAGGAGACCGTGGTCGGCGAGGGCCTGGTACAGCGTGTCGGAGCCGTCCGGACGGGGACGCAGGCGACAGGTGAAGGCACCGGTGGCGCTGCGCTCGGCCACGGGGTCGATCCCCAACCGGCGGGCATGGCCGGCCAGATCGCCGAGCACGGCCTTGGAGGTGGTGGTGAAACGTACGGCGGCGCCGGTGTGGGCGCCGTCGTCGAGGAGGTAGGCGAGCAGGACCACCTCGGGGCCGGCCATGGCGGCCTGGCCGAAGACCGGCAGCACCTGGGGCACGGCTACCGGGGTGCCCACGGTGATGTCGGCCAGGGGCCGCCAGCCCGTGGGCGTGAGGAAGGGGTGGGCGGCCGTGGTCCGCACCTCGCGCCCCAAGCGGGTACGGACCCGAAACACCGGGCGCACCCCGTCGTCGACGAACGCACTGGGCCGGCGCACGTGGAGTTGGTGGTCGAGGGCACCCAGGCTGGTGACCTCCACGTCGTCGCCCCGCCGGCCCCGCCGGTAGATTTCGGCCAGGGTGCAGCGGGCGCCGGTGCGGGGATCGAGGAGCAGGGTGTCGCCGGTGAGGCACTTGCCGGTGGCCGGCCGGGCCCCCACGATCACCAGGCTGGAGGGCTGCAGACCCGAGAGCAGCTCGTCGAAGCCCCGGTAGCCGGTGGGGACGCCGGTGATGCTGTCGGCCTTCTCGTAGAGCATTTCCAAGCGGGTGAGGCTGAGGTCGAGGAGGTCGCGGATGGGCGCCATGGTGTCGCTGACCCGATGCTGGGCCACGTCGAAGACCATGGCCTCGGCCCGGTCGACGGCCTCGGCCACGTCGTCGGGGACCCGGTAGCCCATCTCGGCGATTTCGCCGGCCACGGCGATGAGCCGGCGCAACAGGGCGTGCTCGCCCACGATGCGGGCGTAGCGGGCGGCACTGGAGGTCGCTGGGGTGCGGACCTGGAGGGATACCAGGAGCCCTGGGCCTCCCACGTCGCCCAGCAGCCCGGCCCGGCGCAGCTCCTCGCCCACCGTCACCGGATCGGCGGGCTCGCCGGCGCTGTAGAGCGAGGTGATGGCGTCGAAGATGTGACCGTGGACCGGCTTGTAGAAGTCGACGGACGAGACGCCCAGCTCCGACGCGGCGACGATGGCGTCCTTGCTCAACAGCATGGCGCCGATCAGGGATTCCTCGGCCTCGAGGTTGTAGGGAAGGACCCGGCCGTCACCCCGGCTCGGGCCGGGAGGGACTTCAGCGACGGCCATGCCTCAGCCTCCTTGGTCGGGCCTGTGGGGTGCCAGGGGCACAACGCTGTGGATTGAAGGGGGACCGCCTGTGGACATCGGTCACCGTGGTCCTCGAACCGGTGACAGGGCGTCGCGAGCAGAGGTGTCGTCGTCTAGCTAGCTGGTTCCAACCGGGCGCCTAGCCGGCGCCCCGTGGTGGACCAGGTGCGGTTGCGGTGCTGGGATCCGGGGCGTTATGCCCGGCCTTGCACCGCAGGGGTCAGGACCCGACCACCTCCACGGTGACCGGGAACTCCACCTCGCTGTGGAGCTTGACCAGGACCCGGTGGGTCCCCAGCTCCCGGATGGGCTCGTCGAGGTGCATCTTGCGGCGATCGAGCTCGAGGTCGGTCTGGGCGGCCACCGCCTCGGCGACGTCGGCCGTGGTGACCGAGCCGAAGAGCCGGCCCTCGCTTCCCGCCCGGGCGCTGATGTGGATGATGGCAGGGACGAGGCGACGAGCGATGTCCTCGGCTGCGGTGCGGGCCGCCGCGTCCTTCACGTCACGCGAGCGCCGCATCGAGTCGGCCTGGGCCGCAGTGCCTTCGCTGGCCCGCATGGCCAGGCCTCGGGGCACCAGGAAGTTGCGGGCGTAGCCGTCGGCGACGGCAAGGACGTCGCCGCGCTTGCCCACGTTGGCCACATCGGCCCGCAGGATGATCTTCATGGTGTCTCCGCGCCGGCCGAGGCCTCCTGGTCGCCGGCGCCGGCTGTACCAGAGCCCGAGCCGGAGCCTGCGTCCGAGCCTGAGCCCCCAATGGCGGGAACACGGGCACCCGCACCTGGCGGCGCGTTGCCCGGACCTGGCCGGGGCGGCCGTTCGTCGCGGCCGGGACGGTCGTCGCGGCCTCGCCCGCCACCGCCCCGCCCCGTGCGGCTGCTCGTGACCTTGGTGGCGAAGGGCAGCAAGGCCAGCTCCCGGGACGTCTTGATGGCCATGGCCACGTCGCTCTGGTGCTGCACACAGTTGCCGTTCACCCGTCGAGCCTTGATCTTGGCCCGATCGGACATGTAGCGCCGCAGCAGGTTCACGTCTTTGTAATCGACCCAGGCGGTGCGATCCTGGCAGAACATGCAGGGCTTCTTCTTGAACTTCTTGCCCCCGTCCTTGGGCTTGCGCTCACCGCGGGCCGGCTGGGCCTTGGACTTGCGTCCCATCAGAAGGGCTCCTCATCGCCGTAGCTCGGACTGGGACCGGGATCGCCCGCCGGGCGAGCCGGCGACGGCGCCGAGGAACCGTCGCCGCTACGGCGCTCGTTCTTGACCACGCTGGCCGTGGCCCAGCGCAGGCTGGGACCGACCTCGTCGGCCACGACCTCCACCGTGGAGCGCTTGTCACCCTCTTGGGACTCCCAGGAGCGCTGCTCCAAGCGGCCGGTGACCAGGACCCGTGCACCCTTCTGCACGGACTCTCCGATGTTCTCGGCCATCTCTCGCCAGGCCACCACATCGAAGAAGCTGGTGGCCTCCTCCCACGCCTGGGTCTGGCGGTTCTGCCACCGCCGGTTGACGGCCAGGCCGAACTTGGCCATGGCCTGACCCGAGGCGGTGTAGCGCAACTCGGGGTCGCGGGTGACGTTTCCTACCAGCGTGACGTTGTTTCCGGACATGTCGATTCTTCCTTAGCTCTACGCGTTGTGCTCGGGTCCGGCCAGGGCATGCTCGGGCGACCGGGGCCGGTTGGGCCGGGCGCCGGCGTGCTCGGGCACCCGGACGATCTTGTGGCGCACGACTCCCTCGATGAGGCGCAGGGAGCGGTCGAGCTCGGCCACGGCATCGGGCTCGACCCTGACCTCCATGAGGAGGTAGTAGCCCTCGGCCCGGTGGTCGATCTCGTAGGCCAAGCGGCGCTTGCCCCACTTGTTCGCTCGGGCCAACTCGCTTCCGGAGACGCTGAGGAGCTCTTCGGTGCGAGTGATCACCGCTTGGACGGCGGCCTCCTCGAGCGTGGCCTCGAGGATCACCATGATTTCGTACGGACGCATACGCGTCACCTCCCTCTGGACCCGGCGCCATGCGCTCGGGGCCCCCACGGTGAGGGCAGGGTGCGATCGGAGCCGCCATCGTAGGACGGGGAACCGCTGTCCACAACCGCATCGTTCATGAGGAGGACCCTACAGAGGGGGTGAGACAAGAACCCCGAGGGCGGCCCTACGCCCCCACCTCTCGGCGGCCTTCGAGGGCCCGGCCCAGCGTGAGCTCGTCGGCGTACTCGAGGTCGCCCCCCACCGGCAGGCCGCTGGCAATGCGGGTCACCCGCAGCCCGAGGGGGGCCAGCAGCCGGGCCAGGTACATGGCCGTGGCCTCCCCTTCGATGTTGGGGTTGGTGCAGAGGATGACCTCACTGATCTGCTCGGGCTCCAGGCGGGCGAGCAGCTCCCGCACCTTGAGCTGCTCGGGTCCGATGCCCTCGATGGGGCTGATGGCGCCCTGCAGCACGTGGTAGCGGCCCCGGAACTCGTGCGTCTTTTCCACGGCCACGATGTCCCGGGGCTCCTCGACCACGCACAGCACTCGGGCATCGCGGCGGGGATCGGCGCACACCCCGCACTCGTCGCCCTCGGCCACGTTGAAGCACCGGGCGCAGAACGACACCCGCTCCTTCATCTCGATGACCGCCCGGGCCAGGCGCACGGCCTCCTCCTTGGGCAGCTTGAGGAGGTGAAAGGCGATGCGCTGGGCGGACTTGGGCCCCACCCCGGGCAGCCGGCCGAGCTCCTCGATGAGATCCTGGACGGGCCCGGCGTACACCAGCGGCGCTCAGCCGAGCAGGCCGCCGAGGCCGCCGCCCGGTCCGAGGCCAGCCCCGCCGCCCAAGCCGAGCTCGTCGGTCACGCCCTGTTGCAGCTCGTTGAGCTTGGCCGTGGCGTCGTGGAGGGCGGCCAGCACGAGGTCCTGGAGCATCTCGACGTCGTCGGGGTCGACAGCCGCCGGGACGATCATGACCGAGCGGAACTCCATGGCCCCGCTCACCTGCACCCGCACCGCACCCCCCCCGGCCTGTCCCTCGACCACCTGCTCGGCGGCTTCGGCCTGGGCGGCCATAAGGCGTTCCTGGAGCTGCTGGGCCTGGGCCACGAGGTTGCCCAGGTCGCCCAGATCAGGTTCGGAGGTCATGGCCCGAGACTACCGCTCGCCGGCCAACCCACCCGGACGGGTCAGTGCCGCGTCAGGCGAGCCACCAGAGGAAGGGAGCCTCGAGCCCCGCCGGCGGCGAGATCAGGAACTCGTCGAGCGCCTCGACGATGCGCATCCGTCCGTCGGTGCTACGGGGGTAGCGCCGGCTTCGAACCAGCACGATCCCGGGATGAGTGGCTTCCTCGGCCAGGAGCTCACCGTGCAGCCGGGCGAAGTCAGCAACGTTCTCGCTCACCACGACGCGCTCGTGGCCGACGGCCCACCTCAGCAGGGACAGGTCGTCCTGTCCGCGCAACTCGAGCTGCTCCACGACCGCCGTCGCGTCGTGGCCTCGCACCCGAAGTTCCTCGGCCACGGCCGCCCCGTACATCTCGTCCAGCAGCAGCTTCACCTCGAGAGGAGGTCTCGCGCCCGCTCCCATGCCGCGAAGCACTCTCGATCGGCCCGCTGGTTGGCCTCGATCCGGGCGTCGATCTCCTCGGTGAACTCGGCGTAGTAGCCGACCGCCGATTGCACCCAGTGGAGCGGAAGGTCGAGGAGCTGGGCCGTGGTGGCCATCCGTTCCTCAAGCGACCCCTCTTGGTCATGCACGACCGAGATGACCTCCCAGACGTCGGGGCCGGCGGCAAGCCCAGCCCGACGGCCGGTGGGCCCGGGCCGAAAGACGATGCGGGCGTGGGTGGCCATCCGCAGCCCCTCGTCGATGAGCCGTTCGGCCAGGCTCGACAGCGAAGCGCCCTGGGCCTGCCGGCCCAGGCGTTCGTACACGTAGGGGTCCTTGAAGCGGACTGACAGGGTGGCCACGACGACAGTGTAGTCACCGCTAGTCAGGGCGACGGCTACGGCTCCTCTACCACCTCGGCTCCGGGGAAGGCCTGGGTGAGACGTTGGAGGTGGCTGCGGGGATCGTCGGGGACGTCGCGCAGGTCGTCGAGGTCGACCGTGTCGCCCAGCGAGGCGCCCGGTCCTCCCCCGTCGGCCATCTGGGCCGCCGTGGAGGTGTCGACCACGAGCTCGAGGGGCACGGGGCGGCCGAAGTGGGCGGCCAGGGCGGCCTCGACATCGCCCCGGCGGGTCTCGCACTTGGCCCGCATGGCATCGGTGGGCACGGCGAAGGTGGCCACGTGGGCGTCGGCGCCGGCGAAGCGGCCCGATCCGAACAGGCCCTTGACCACGGGACGCAGCCTGCTGAGGACGTGGTCGGCCCAGGCCAGGGTGAGCTCCTCGCGAGTGGGCAGCGACGCCACGTCCTCCTCGGTCGAAGGGCCGGCCTCGGACGCAGCCGGGGCCGGGGTGACGGGGCGGACGGGGGCGACGGTGACGGGGCGCACGGGGGCGACGGGGCCCGGTGAGGCCGGCCGCGGGGCTGCTGCGGGTGACGGGCGGACACC
>JALZNY010000008.1 GCA_030857525.1 Actinomycetota bacterium | reverse complement strand
GGCGAGCAGCAGAGGGTGTCGATAGCTCGGGCCTTCGTGAACCGCCCGTTGATCCTCCTGGCCGACGAGCCCACCGGCAACCTCGATCCCACCACGTCAGTGGGCATCATGCGCCTGCTCGACCGCATCAACCGCACCGGCACCACCGTGGTCATGGCCACTCACGACCAGGGCATCGTCGACACCATGCGCCGGCGGGTGGTCGAGCTCGACCGGGGCACCATCGTGCGGGACCAGACCCGCGGCGTGTACGCCTGATGGCGCCGAACCCGATGGGCGACGGACCATGACCGGTAAGTTCGGCTACGCCCTGCGCGAGACGCTTCAGAACCTGCGGCGCAACCTGGTGCTCACCGGTGCGTCCATGCTCACCGTCGCTGTGTCTCTGTCGCTGGTCGGTGCCTCGTTCCTGCTCGGCTACGGGGTCGACAACGTGACCCAGCGCTGGCAGGGGGGCATCGAGTTCGAGATCTTCCTCAACGAGACCATCACCCCCGAGCAGCAGGCCCGCATCCAACGCGAGCTGGAGGCGAGTCCCGACGTCGAGCGCAGCCAGTTCGTCTCCCAACAGGAGCAGTACGAGCTGTTCCAGGTGCTCTTCGCCGAACAGCCCGAGTACCTCGAGACGGTGACGGCGGAGGTCCTCCCCCCATCGTTCCGGGTAGAGCCGAGCATCGCCGACGCTGACGTCATCCGAGCCCTGGGTGACCGCCTCAGCACCGAGCCGGGCGTCAGGGAGGTGGTCTTCGCCGAGGAGACGGTGCGCACCCTGCTGCGGGTCTCGGGCATCACCCAGAGCGTGATCTTCGCCGTGGCCGCGGTGCTCCTCTTCGCCGCTGCCCTGCTGATCTTCAACACCATTCGCACCGCCATCTTCGCCCGCCGCCGCGAGATCGAGGTCATGAAGCTGGTGGGGGCCACCAACTGGTTCATCCGGGTCCCCTTCATGCTCGAGGGCCTGATCCAGGGGGTGGTAGGAGCCTCGGTGGCCTTCGGGATCGTCTACCTGGTGCGCAACGCCGCCCAGGACGCCATCCGCAACGTCCCCCTGTTCGACGGCTTCGTCGTGGTCGCCTCCCAGGTGGCCACGACCGGCACCCTGACCCTCGTCCTCGGCGCCGCCATCGGGGCGGTCGGGGCCGGGGTGGCGGTGACGAAGTTCCTCGACGTCTAGCCTCCCCCCTCCCCTACGGGGACCGCCTCCGGCGGCCCACGGGTCCTGTCACCGAGCGGGAGCCCTCCCTTCCCGCGCCTCGCTTCGCTCGGGCGGTTGGGCCCCTCCCCTCGGTGCCACCCGTGGGCCGCCTCGTCCCCCTGCCCTTTCTTGCTGTCGCCGTCGTCGGCCCTTTGAGGACCGACACCGGCGCTTGCCGTCCTTGGCCGGTGACGCCAGGTTTGCCTTTGGGTGGGGGATGCCTTGACAAGCGTTAGCCGGTAGGTAAGCCTTACCTGTTGTAGTGGTGCTCGGACATGACCTCTGAGACAGGAGCGGCGGGACATGACAACCCAGCAGCGGGTGAGATCGGGTCCTCTGGTGGGGGAGACCGCCTCCCGGGATCGGGTGTCGGTGGCCGGCCGGCTCGTCGGTTTGCGGCTGGTTGGCGGTCGGAGCGTGCTCACCGTACGGGTGGCTGGTGGCTATGACCGGGAGGTGACCTTGGCGGCTCGGCCCAACCTGGGGCTCGCTCGCAACTTGACGGGTGGGTTCCGGCGCCTGGCCTGGGTGAGGATCGACACGACCAGCACCCCGGTGTGCTGTGAGGTGTCGGGCATCGCTCGCCGGGCTCATCGCTGCCGGATTCCCCTCGCTGCGGCCCTGGCCTTGGCCGCGGCCGACGTTCCCACCCTGGTACGTCTACGTCCTCTGGAGGTCTGAGATGGTCATCTGCCACTGCCGGGCCGTGTCCGACGGCTGGGTGCGGACCGCCGTGGCCGACGGCGCCGTCGACGTCGAGACGGTCATCCAGCGTTGTGGCGCCGGCTCGGTGTGCGGAGGATGTCGCCCGACCATCGCCCTGCTGCTGGCCGACCTCGTCGGTCCTTCCGCCGCCTGACTCGGTCTACCATCCGATCATGCAGGGACGCCCCGAGATCATCGAGCTCCTCAACGAGGTCCTCACCGCCGAGCTGACGGCCATCAACCAGTACTTCGCCCACGCCAAGATGCAACAGAACTGGGGGTACCTGCGCCTGGCCGAGCACACCCGGGCCGAATCAATCGACGAGATGAAGCACGCCGAGTCCGTGACCGAGCGCATCTTGTACCTGGAGGGGGTGCCGAACCTGCAGCGCCTGGGACCGGTGCGCGTGGGTGAGACCGTCCCCGAGCAGTTCCGCCTCGACCTCGCCGTCGAGCACGAGGCCATCGAACGCTTCAACCGCGGCATCACCCTGGCCCGCGAGGCAGGCGACAACGGCACCCGAGAGCTACTGGCGGGGATGCTGGTCGAAGAGGAAGCCCACACCGACTACCTGGAGACCCAACTAGCCCTCCTGGAAGCGGTAGGCGAAGCCCTCTACCTGGCCCAACACCTCCAGTAATCGCCCTCACTCGCTTCGCTCCGTTCGGGCGAGCTGATGGCGTTCCGACCGGCGGCGGAGCCACCGGTCGGAACTCTGAACACCCTTCTGGCGGGCGTCGCCCGCCTGGCCTCCAGCCAGAACGGAGAGAGCGAAGCGAACGAGTGAGGGCGAAGGAGTCAGTGGCGGTTGTTGAACTCCTGGTCGCCGCCTAGGAGGTCGAAGAGGGTGTACTGCCAGGCGGGGTGCTCGGTGTGGCCGTGGCTGGCCCGCAGGAGGGCGTACTCGCCTTCGAGCTGGGTGCCCCCCTCGTACCACATGATCGAGCTCGGATCGTCGCTGTGCTCCAGGCCCAGAGCGTGGCCCAGCTCGTGGATGGCCACCTCGTTGCGTCGGTCCTGGTCCAGCTCGCAGTCGCCGCACACCTGCAGGTAGGCCCCCTGGATGTGCCCGTTGTCGACCACGTCGTAGCTCTTGCCGTCGAAGGGGCCGTCGACCCGGGTGTCCCCCAGGCAGACGCTGATGCGGTTCCCGTCGAAGTCGCAGTCGCCGTTGCCCTCCTCCCAGGTCAGGCGAACGTCGGCGCCGGCCTCGTTCCACACCGCCACCGCCTCCTCGGTGGCATGGCGCCAGTCGTGATTGCCCGTGCGGTCGACCACCACCAGGTCGCGGCTGTCCTCGTGCCAGTGGCGCTGGTTGCCGAACACGGTCGTGGCCGTGACGGTCGACGCCCCCAGGAGGAGACTGGCGGGCAGGGCCACGGCGGCGAGGACCAGCTTCTCGGTCCGGCCGGCCCGCTTGTGGGCCACCTGGGCGATGCGGACCACGATGGCGGCGAAGGTGGCGATGAACGAGGCCAGGGCCAGCCATCCAAGCGTCATGACGCGCTCCTTTCCGAGGGGCTCGTGGTAGTGGGTCGGGGTACCGTCCCGGCGATCTGCCCCGGCATCGGGGCGGGCAACCTGTCCTGCTCTTGCTATCGGCTGGTTCCGGCCCGAACTTGAGGCGGACGCCGGGGACGTACCCCGGCTTCACTCAGTAGCCGACCCACTCCCGGCGCTGGTACTGGAGGATGACCGGGTCGAGCAGGGTCGAGGCCTCGACCTCGTCGGGGATGCGATCGGGGGCGAACACCGTGGCCGCTCCGAGCACCTCAGGGGTGAGGAAGCTCAGCGTAGGGGCGTCGCCGGCCAAGGTCAGGGCCGGGGGCGCAGGTCCTCGCTGGGCCAGGACGAAGCCCCAGTCGCCGAAGGACGGTACGTCGACGTGGTAGGGGACCCCGGACAGGCCGGCCTCGTCCACCGCCGTCACGATCGACCAGTACGACGAGGGGGCGAAGAAGGGCGAACCGGCCTGTACCGCGACCCGGCCGTCGTCGGCCAGGAGCCGGCCTACCAGCCCGTAGAACTCGACGGTGTAGAGCTTGGCCGTCTCGGTGGCGTCGGCGTCGGGCAGGTCGACCAGCACCACGTCGAAGGGTTCGCCCTGGTAGCCCCGGGACCAGCGGAAGGCGTCGTCGGCCACCGCCTCGACGCGAGGATCGGCGAAGGCGTCGTCGTTCAGCGCCGACAGGGTTGGGTGGGACCGGCCCAGATTGACCACGGCCGGGTCGAGGTCGACCAGGACGACCTCCTCGACGTCGGGGTAGCGCAGGATCTCCCGCAGGGCGAGGCCATCACCTCCGCCCAGCACCAGCACCCGGCTCCGCTCTCCGGCCAGGGCCGGGTGCACCAGGCTCTCGTGGTAGCGGTGCTCGTCGAGGCTGGAGAACTGCAGGTCGCCGTCGAGGTAGAGGCGCAGGTCGCGCATCCGCCAGCCGTCGACCGGCGCCGAGGTGAGGACGATCTCCTGGTAGGCCGAACGTTCGGCGTGGACGATGGGGTAGCGGTAGAGGCGCTGGCGGGCGGTCACCTCGAAGGTGCCGGCGTAGGCGGCACTGGCGCCGAGGAGGAGGAGGCTGGCGAGGCAGGCCACCCTCACGGCGAGACGGGCTGGTCGTGACAGCGAGCGCCGGAACAGCCAACCGGCCAGCAGCCCGGCGGTGGCCACGTTGAGGGCGCCCACCACCAGGGCGCCCTGGAGGAGGCCGAAGACGGGCAGCAGGAGGAAGGGGAAGGCCAGGCCGCCGACGAGGGCCCCGCCGTAGTCCACGGCCGAGAGGTCGGCCACGGCACCGGCCGCCTCTTGCCGGCGGACCCGCTGCACCAGGGCCATGAGCAGGGGCACCTCGGCGCCGATGAGCCCGCCGATGAGCCCGGCCGCCACGAGCATGACGGGGGTGTAGAGGTTGAGCCAGGCGAAGGCGGCGTACAGCAGGGGCACCGACAGCGCGCCGAGGAGCCCCAGGCTGATCTCGACGGCGGCGAAGGCCGGCACCGGCCAGCGCAGCAGGGGCTTGACGGCCAGGGCGCCCAGTCCCATGGCGGCCATGACCACGCCGATGACGAGGGAGGTCTGGGTGATCGAGCTGCCGGTGAGGTAGGAGCCGAGGGTGATGAGGGCCAGCTCGTAGACCAGGCCACAGGCGGCGCACACGAAGGTGGCCAGCAGGATCAGGCGTCGGGCCCGGACCGGGGTGGCGCCGGTGCCGGCGCCGGTCGGCGTCTCACCCTCGGGGTTACCGGGGACACCGGGGCCGCCAGCGGGATCGGTTGGCCGTTCGACGGTGGTGGTCACGCAGGGATGGTGATCACGAGCGAGTGCTGGCTGTCACCCAGGGATGGTCAGGAGATGGCGGCGGCCAGGATGGCGCCCAAGGCCAGGTGGTTGGCGGCCACCACCCAGGCGGCCGGGGAGGGAGTGGCGTTGGTCACGATCTCGCCCAGCTCACCGGGTGTGAGCCGGTCGACGACCAGGAACGAGACGGCCAGCAGAGCGATGCCGAGCAGGCCGTAGGCGAAGGCGCTCACCACGCCGGCGACGAAGCCGTCGAGGGAGGTGAGGATCGAGGTGGTGATGATGATGCCGATGGCCAGCAGGCCCGAGGCCAGCACCACAGCGGCGTTTACGTTGCGGTCCTCGTAGATGAGCTGGCCCAGCTCGCCGGGGGTCAGCCGGTCGATGACGACGTAGCCGAGGGCGAGCAGCACGATGCCCATGGCTCCCCAAACCACCCCCGCACCCAACCCGGCCAACAGGTCCCCGACGCCGATCCTGAGATCGATGGAGTTCATGGCGATGTTCCTCTCCTCCGGCGTGATCGCCGGCTCTGGTCTTCGGTCACAGCCCTACTTGCCGGAGCCAACGCCGCCCCCCCGGAACCCACCGCCTCCGGCCCCGCCCCCCGTGCTCGGTCCTCCTCGAGGCCCGTAGGAGATGGGCGACCCTCCCCAGAAGCCCCCGATGATCGGGAAGTACCGGTTGCGGACCTGGGAGTACTCGTCGAGCTCGACACGAGAGCCGGTGGGTTCTGGGAACACGGCGACGGCGTAGTCGCCCTCGCGCATGAACTCGGCCTCCTGCTCGGCGACACGATCGCGTGGTCGGACCCGGGCAGCGATGCGGTCGGCGGTGGGCTTGACCGCCTCGGGGGAGAGCCAGGTGCCGGCCCGGTTGGGGTCGGCCTCGTAGGTGGCGTCGAGGAAGGCCCGTACTTCCTCACGGGTCGGGCCGCTGTTGCCGCAGGCACCGGCCACCAGGGCCATGACGACCAGGAGGGTCAGGGCCCGGAAGGATCGGGCCGCCGTCATAGGACCGACCCTGGCGTCGACCGAGAGCGGTCCTGGTGGACCACGAGGCGCGACGACGTGGTCACCACCTCTGACGTCTTGGGGTAGCTGTGCCAGCCGGACCAGGTCAGCTCGTCGTCTCGCCCGGTCACCGTCAGGCGCAGGCCGGTCGTGGCCAGCTCGTCGCCGGGAAAGCGAGCGCACACCGATGGGGTCCCGGCCAGGCCATCCGCCAGCTCACCCACCCGACGGCGGAAGGTCCCTCGCTCCAAGCGGTCCACCTGGGAGGCGAAGGTGTGGTCGGCATGGGGCGTGCACCGCTCCTGGCGCGTTGGCAGGGCCGTTCCCGTGGGGGCGGGGTTGAGGTGGCAGGCCACCGTCTCCGAGCAGACGGTGACGCCGTCGCTGGTGACCACGACCTGGTGGGACGCACCGAGGATGCGCAGCTCCACGGACCACCGGCCGAGGTCGACCCGACGGGTGACGAGCGCGGGCTGGGCGGGGAGGTCGAGGAACAGGCCGAGATCCCTGGCGCTGGCGTCGCGATAGGGGACCGGTAGCTCCAGGATGTCGGTGGTCATTCGGTCCGGGGGAAGACGTCGAGTGCACGGGGTAGCACCGTCTGGCCGACCGATACCTCCCACTGCTCGCCGAAGCGCTCGAAGCTCAGGCGCCGGTCGTCGGGGCCGTGGTAGTCGACGTAGCGGGAGGTGCCCGACGGGGCCGTGCCCGTCGTTCCCTCAGAGGTATAGCGGGCCTCACCCTCCTCGTGGAGCTGGTAGGCCACCTGGGCATGGGTGACGCTGCGGTCCCCGGGCTTCCCGTCGACCTCGTTGGGGGGCACCCGTTGCCACAGGGCGACGGCGATGCCCTCGTCGTCCTCCACCGACAACCAGTGCTGGTCTCGGGCGTCACTGATGAGGTGCTCGGCCCAGGTGTAGCCCCCATCCTCGAAGCGCAGGGTGCCTCGCACCATCCAGTCACGGGCGTGGTAGCCGATGACGTCGCTGACCTTCAGGCCGTAGAGGAGGTCCTCGTTGCCGTGACCCTGGGCGAAGGGGTCTTGCGGCTTGGTGGCCACCTTGGCCGCCTCGGCCTGCTCGGCCTGGCGCTTGCGGTAGTAGACGACTGCGGCGACGGCGGCGCCGACGAGCAACAACAAGATGATGAGTTCCACGGCAATGTCCTGGTGGGGGGCGGGGACGAGGTGCGGGCCCAGCCTACGGTCCGTGTGGGGCGCGTCGCGCTCGCGCTGGTACGAATGCGGGAGGACCCACGAGGTGCGCACGACCTCTTGATCGCCGGGTTCCAATCGGTGTTCCCTCGACGACGCTGGCAGCCAAGCCGTTCATGCGTCGAGGGGCTGCCAGACGACTTGGGGGAAGCGGCGAAAATCTCGGTCATTGGACAGCACCGTGTCGACCCCGTGCTCACGGCAGAGCGCGACGATCACTGCATCGGTTACCATCCCGCCGCGGACCTGGGCCTCCTTGACCGTGTCGCAGAGCAGGCGCCAGTGTCGTGGTCCGGGCACCAGCACACGAGTCGATGGGCTCGCCAGCAGGTTGTCGACGAAGTCGAGCGCTTGGGCCACCGGCGTCGGTGGGTCGAAGATCGTCTGGGTCACGATCCGCACGAAGCCCCATGCAGCCACCACGGGCATGGCCCACGGTTCGTCGCCTTCGGCGAGCGCCACCAAGCGTTGGCGGGCGACGTCGTGCAGGTCGAGCTCAGCGCGATTCGCATAGATGAGCACGTTCGTGTCGACGGCGATCACGCGCCTGCCGCCTCCTGCTCAGAGCGATCGAGGTACTCCTCGAGGGCAGCGTTGCTGTCGACATCGAGGGTCGGCGACCGCCGGCCTCGTGTGACCGGCAGCTCGAGGGTGAACCTGCCCGCATCAGGCTGGGTGAGCAAGCGGCGCAACGCCTCCTCGATGACGCCTCGCATGGTCGTCTGCTGTTCCGCCGCTCGTGAGCGCACCGCCGCCAGCAAGTCGTCGTCCAGGTTGATCGTCGTCTTCATGGCTGCACCATACCTGGGGAGCTATACAGGCCATACAGGACGTCCAGGGGTGCGAATCGCTGAGGAGCTCGGTCATCGCACCCGGCGCGATCCCCTATGGGGTCATTGCCCCGCCGAGGCTGGCGACGACCAGAGCGGCCCACGCCACCGACGCCATCGTCACCGCCCGGGCCCGCCCGCTCGGCGAGCGCCTGGTTCGCCCGACGAGCACATCGGCCACGAGCAGGGCCTGGAGGCCGTGCAGGGCCAGCGCGTGCGTGGGCGCCAGCGCCCCCGCTCCGGACGGTCCGGCCAGCATCATGAACCCTCCGACGAGGTAACCGGCGAGGAGCAGGGCGAGGCCGGCCCTGATGGCCATGGCCCGGCTCGGCGTGGCGTCGAGCGGGCCGAGGCTGCGGACCAGGAGCACGGCGGTGGGCACCACCACCAGGGCGATCATCATGCCCATGGCCATCCACACGGCGCCGTCGAAGGAGGTGGTGTCGTTGAAGTGCGAGGCCACGCCCCGCCAGCGCTGCAACGAGATGAGGAACGTCTCGGCCACGCTTCCCACACCGAGGGCGGCCACGATCGCCCATGCCGAGCGGACTCTCAGGCTGAAGGCGCTGAGGATCCAGGCCAGGGTGAGGTTGAGCAGGCCGAGGGACAGCCCGAAGACCACGGGCTTGCGCCACGAGACAGGTCCCGCCCACGCGCCCCCGTCGACCACCTGGACCCCGAGGTGGAACAGGCCGCTGAGCACGAGCACGACGCCCAACCCGTAGAGCAGGCGCTGGGGCCCGGTGGCCTGGGCCCACGCCCGGACGAGGCCCCCCGCCCTTGTCGGGCGGTCCGGTCTGCGGCGGTCAGCCCTGGCCGGGGGGCCAGGTATCGGCGAGTCAGCAGTCGGACGGGCGGCGGTCGGACGGAGCGTGCTGGTGGTCATGCCCCGATGGTGCGCTCGGTCAGGGCTCGTGTCGTCCTCCCCTGAGGTGATTGCAACCGTCACCCCCAGGGAGGACGCAAGTCGCCCCCAGGGGTGGCGACACCCACAGGGGCCAGCGGTACCGTGCGGGTCGTGAGGGGAACGCTCGCCCGGCGATCCGACCAGCCCGACCAGGAGGAGGGGTCACTGCTCGACATCGCCCTGGCGGTGTTGCTCAGCGTGGTCGCTCTCATCGAGGTCTCGGGCCTCGAGGGCGTCGGGCCGGTACTGATGATCCTGGGTGTGCTCCAAACCGCGCCGCTCGCGCTGCGCCGGCGCTTCCCCTTCGGTGTCTTCATGGTGGTGGGGCTCGCCATCTCCGCCTACGCGGCCCTGGGCCAGGAGATCTCGGTGGGCCCCGTGGCCACCTTCGTCGCCCTCTACGGGGTGGCCGCAAGAGGCACTCGTCTCCAGGCCTTCGCTGCCTTGGCCATCCAGGCCCTGGGCGTGGCCTTCTTCTTCCTCTCGGACGACCGCTTTCCCCTCGGCGACGTCACCGAGGCGGCGGTGCTCTCGGGCCTGGCCTGGGGAACCGGGGAGTACGTGCGCACCCGGCGGCTCTACGTGGCCGAGGTGGAGGCCCGGGCCGAGGCCCAGGACCAGACCCGGCGGGAGCAGGCCCGCCAGGCCGTGGCCGAGGAGCGCACCCGTATGGCCCGCGAGCTGCACGACGTGGTCGGCCACGGGGTGACCCTCATGGTGGTCCAGGCCGGGGCCGGGCGAGGGGTGGTGCACCATGACCCGAGTCGGGCCGAGGCCGTGTTTCGCACCATCGAGGAGACAGGACGCTCCGCCCTGGGCGAGCTGGACCGCCTGCTCGGCATCCTGCGTCCCGAGGGTGAGCAGGCGCCACGAGCTCCCGCCCCGGGGCTCGACCAGCTCCCTGCCCTCGTCGGTCGCTTCGTGGAGGCGGGGCTGGCCGTCGAGGTCGAGGTTGCGGGTGAAGCGACGCCGCTGCCGCCGGCGGTGGAGTCGGCCATCTACCGGGTCACCCAGGAGGCCCTCACCAACACCCTGCGCCACGCCGGGACGGCCACCGCCACGGTGCGGCTCGGCTTTCTGGCCGGAGGGGTGGAGCTGGAGGTGACCGACGACGGCGCCGGCGCGAGCAGTCGCAGCGCCCAGGGCGGTCGGGGGCTGGTCGGGATCCGGGAGCGGATGGATCTCCTCGGGGGCGAGGTCGACGCCGGTCCTCGCCCCGGCGGCGGCTTTCTCGTGCATTGCCGCATCCCCTTGCCCGCCTCGTGACGGTGCCCGCGATGGTGCCCGTGCGGGTCGTCATCGTCGACGACGACCACCTCATGCGGGCCGGGCTGCGAATGATCCTCGAGGCCGCCGGCGACCTCGAGGTGGTGGCCGAGGCGTCCGACGGCGACGATGCCCTCCGGGTGGTGGCCCAGACCGCCCCCGACGTGGTGCTCATGGACATCCGCATGCCTGGCACCGACGGCATCGAGGCCACTCGCCGCCTCACCGCTCAAGGTGAGGGTGCCCCCCGGGTGCTGGTCCTGACCACCTTCGAGCTCGACGAGTACGTCTTCGAGGCCCTGCGGGCGGGCGCCAGCGGGTTTCTGCTCAAGCGCACCTCGCCCGAGGACCTGGTGGCAGGCATCCGGGTGGTCGCCGCAGGCGACGCCCTGCTGTCGCCCTCGGTGACCCGGCGCCTGGTCGAGGAGTTCGCCCGTCGCCCCGTCGGCACCCCTGCGCCCGGGACCCTGGCAGAGCTGACCGACCGGGAGCGCGAGGTGCTCGCCCTCATGGCCCGGGGCCTGTCCAACGTCGAGCTGGCCGAGCGCCTCTTCGTGGGCGAGGCCACGGTCAAGACCCACGTCAAGCACATCCTGATGAAGCTCGGGGTGGAAAGCCGGGTCCAAGCCGTGGTCGTGGCCTACGAGGCCGGGCTGGTCCGCCCCGGCGGATAGGCCCTGAGCGCCGTAGTCCGTTCGGCGCTACTCCCGGGCGAAGAACGGCGCCATCAGCCCACAGCGGATGGGGTTGGTGGCTGGTCAGGGTCGCCGGCCGGATCATGCCGAGGCTTCCAGGGCCAGCAGGACCTGCTTGGCCTCGATACCCCCGAGGTACCCGCCCATGGTGCCGTCGCTGCGCACCACCCGGTGGCACGGCACCACCACCGGGACCGGGTTGTGCGAACAGGCGCTGCCCACCGCCCGGACCGCATTGCGGTTGCCGGCGGCCCGGGCCACGGTGGCGTAGCTCTGCGTGGCCCCGTAGTCGATCTCGAGCAGGTGGGAGAGCACCGCTCGACGAAAGCCGCGAGCCAACTGCAGGTCCACCGGCACGTCGAAGTGGCGGCGCCGGCCGGTGAAGTACTCGTCGAGCTGGCGGGCGACATCGTCGGTGCGGCGCGACGAACCCAGGATCCGGGGGCTGATAGCAGCGGCCAACTGGGCCAGGACGGCGTCGTGGCCCTCCGACCCGAAGGCCACCCGCACCAAGCCGTGCGGGCTGAGCGCCACCAGGAGGGGGCCGATGGGGCTGTCGAGCGTCCGGTAGGCGAGGTCGAGGAGTCCCTCGTGCTCGGCGTCGATGGCCAGTCGGGTCCTGAGCGCCTCGGCATCGCCAGCGCCGGCACCTGTGCAGGCGGCGGTCAGCTCGTCGATGATCCGGTGGTCGGTCGGGTGGTCCCTGCTCATCGTTGGGGTCCCTTCGTGTAGGTGGTGCGCAGGGCGGCGATCCCGTCGGCGGCGTTGCGCCGGGCCGCCTCCGGGCTGCACGCCAACAGGTCGCCCACCTCGGCGTAGGCCAGGTCGGCCAGGTAGCGGTAGACGACGGCGCCCCGCTGCTTGGGCGGGAGCGCGTCGAGGGCGACGCGCAACCCGTCGTCCGGCGGTTCCTGATTGACGTCCTTCGAGGGGAGCTCGGGAAGGTCCCCCAAGGGTCGGGGCGTCCGCTTCGCCCTGCGGTGCTGATCGATCGCCTTGTGGTGGGCGATCGTCACCAGCCAGCCCCGGATGTTGCTGTCAGGCCGTAGATCGGGGTATGCCCGCAGGGCGGACAGGAACGTCTCGGACCAGGCGTCTTGGGTGTCGTCAGGCCCCAGCAGGGCCCGGCACACCCGCAGCACCACTGGGCCATGCTCGACCACGATCTCCTCGAACGGCCGCATGGTCACACTGAGGGAACGATCCCACAGCCCGCCCTGTGAGGTTCCATCCCGACAACTCGGCCTCTCGTGTGCGTGAGCTCCGAAGAACGGAATTGGCGCACACGAGACGTGCCTACGCTCGACGGGGGCTGGTAGGAGTAGGAGTGGTAGTATTCCTACCATGCGAGTCACCGAGAAGGGGCAGGTCACCATCCCCAAGGACCTACGCGATGCCCTTGGCATCCTCGCTGGGACCGAGGTCGAGTTCGAGCGACGCAAGGACGCCATCGTCGTCCGCAAGGTGAAGGTCGCCAGGGGTCGTGGAACACGGCTGGCAGAGCGCTTGCGCGGACGAGGCGACATAGAGCTGACGACGGACGAGATCATGGCGCTGACTCGCGTCGACTGATCCGATGTCTGCCGGCACCCTCGTCGACTCGAACGTCCTCCTGGACATCTTCACGGAGGACCCTCATTGGTTCGGCTGGTCGAACGAGGCACTCAGCGCCGCCGCCGAGGCCGGGCCGCTGTACATCAACCCGCTGATCTACGCCGAGGTGTCGGTCAGGTTCTCTCGCATCGAAGACATCGAGGACGCCCTGCCCTCGACGGACTTTCGACGGGCCGCGCTTCCGTGGGCTGCAGCGTTTCTCGCCGGGAAGGCCTTCCTGTCCTACCGCCGTTCCCGAGGTGGTGCGTCCGCTCCGCTACCGGACTTCTTCATCGGTGCGCATGCCGCGGTTGAAGACCTGGCCCTCCTCACCCGTGATGCACGTCGATACCGCACGTACTTCCCAACCGTGCGGCTGCTCGCGCCAGAGAGGTGATGTCAGCGCCGCCCGCTCCGGCGGCGGAGGTGGGCCATGGCGGCGACGGCCGCGATGGCCGAGGCGTCCGAGTGCGACGCGGCCAGGCCTCGAACGCCGAAGCTCGGGTACAGGGCCTGGGTTCGTTCGTTCGTTCGTTCGTTCGTTCGTGGGGTGTTCCCGAAACCCGCTGAC
>JALZNY010000138.1:2217-4872 GCA_030857525.1 Actinomycetota bacterium | reverse complement strand
GTAGCGGTAGACGTCGTCGGACAGCACAGGGATGTCGGCCAGCGCCGCCACCCGCAGGCCGGCGGCCACGACCACCACCACCAGCAGGGCCCGGCGGCGGTCTCGCATCCCCAGCACGCAGGCAGCGCCCACGGCGAAGATCGTCCACCAGGCGCCGATGAGGACGAGCAGGCGCCAGCGTTGCTCGAGGGCGGGACCACCGGTGGCGATGCCCAGGGACAGGGCTATGCCGGCGCCCCCGGCGCCGAGGGCGCCGAGCTGCAGGAGCCGCTCCCTGGTCCGGGACGGCAAAGGTGGTGAGGTCGAAGGAGGAACGGGTTAGACGGTAGGGCCGGACGGTGACGGTCCGGCGCCGCGTCTGATGAGCCCTGACCACACGTACCTCACGCCGGAGCAGGCACGCCAGCAGGTCGCCGCCAGCCAAACCGGCTCACTTGCTTCCGCCCGACGCAAGATCCACGCCCTAGGCACCGCTGGCTTCGACCTGAGGTCCCTAGGCGTCACCGGTCACGAGCGCGAGCGTCCCCCCTTGTCGACCCACTCCCGAGCTTGGATGGTTGGCCCTGGACACCGGTCGGATCAGCAGGGGGCCGAGGCCTCACTCGGCTCGATGTCGGGCAGGAGGGCACCGGCCAGACGACCCAGCTCGCTGTGCAGCGCCTTGACCTTGGTCCGGTCGGCTGAGTAGCAGACGAAGGTGCCCACTTGGCGCCGGCTCACCAGACCCGACGAGACCAGCACCGACAGGTGGTGGGAGGCCAGAGAGGGGGAGACGCCGATGGCCTGGGCCAGGTACCCGGCGGTGCGGGGGCCGCGCCGCAGCCAGCGGAGCATCTGGAGCCGGTGGGGCTCACCGAGCACGGCCAGGGTGTGGGAGATGCGCTCCACCTCTCGCCGTGAAAAGGTGGTGACCATGGCGACGAGCCTACGCATTCAGTGGGGGCCCCGGCGCCACGTCGCACGACGCGCACTACGCTGCCGGCGCCATGGCGTCTCGAGTGGTGGCCGTGACCGGCATCGGCGTCGTGGCCCCCTGCGGCACGGGCGTCGAGGCCTTCTGGCATGGCCTCTGCACTGAGCCCGGTCCCCAGGATCAGCCCCTGCTCGTCGAGGGCTTCGACCCCACGACCTGGTTCGGCCCCAAGGAGGTCCGACGGGTCGACCGCTTCACCCAGCTGGCGGTGGCCGCCGCCACCCTGGCCCTGGTCGACGCCGGGCTCGACCCGCAAGGCGACGGTGCCGACCCCGGCTTCGACCGGGCTCGGGCCGGGGTGCTGGTGGCCACCGGCGTCGGCGGGCTGGCCAGCTACGACCAGCAGCTACGCGTCCTCGAGGAACGGGGCCCCAAGCGGGTCTCGCCCTTCCTCATACCCATGCTCATGCCCAACGCCGCCTCCGCCGCGGTGTCGATACGTCTGGGTTGGAAGGGGCCGTGCGAGACGACCACCACCGCCTGTGCCGCCGGCACCCACGGCGTGGCCAACGGTGCCGGGTGGATCCGCCACGGGCGTTGCGACGTGGTCCTGGCCGGGGCCAGCGAGGCGCACCCCTCGCCGGTGGGCATGGCCGCCTTCGGGAACATGACCGCCTTGTCATCCTCGGGGTTGTCCCGTCCCTTCGACGAGGGACGCGACGGCTTCCTCGCCTCTGAAGGGGCGGCCATGTTGGTCCTCGAGGAGCTGGGGTCAGCTCGCGCTCGTGACGCCCACGTCTACGCCCTCGTCCTGGGTTCGGCCAGCAACGCCGACGCCCACCACCTCACCGCCCCAACCGAGGCGGGGGAGGGGGCGCTGGCGTGCATGCACCTGGCCCTTGCCGACGCCGATCTCACCCCCGGCGACATCGCCCACGTCAACGCCCACGGCACCTCCACCCCCCTGAATGACGCCGCGGAAGCGGCGGCCATCACGGCGCTGTTCGGAAGCCCGGGACCCCCGGTCACCTCGATCAAGGGCGTCATCGGCCACCCCTTCGGCGCCGCCGGCGCCCTGGAGGCAGCCGCCGCCGCCCTCACCATCGACCGTGGGTCCATCCCGCCCACGGCCGGCCACCGGAACCTGGATCCAGCCATGTCTCTCGATGTCGTGGCCGGCGAGCCCCGCCCGTTCGGGCCCAACCCGGTGCTGTCCAACTCGTTCGCCTTTGGCGGCCACAACGGGTGCCTAATCCTGGGTCCGCCGAGCTGAACGGCCGCCCTACCTGAATTGTGGAGCCGCAGCGCTGCCCAAGGGCGCGCAGGCTCCACATTTCGAGTTGGCGGGTTCAGCGGGGACCGATTGGCCCCATCACGTCGAGGGCGCCTCGGTCCGCCTGCCGGTGAGGAAGGCGTGCTTGTTGAGCGGCCCCGGGTAGGCGCCGGCGACGCCACCGGGGGTGAAGTACCAGGCGTCGAAGACCTGACGGTCGAAGTAGTCAGCTCGCTCCGGGACGTAGAGGTGGACGAAGGGAACGTCGTGCGCCACCAGCCGCTGCATCTGCTGCACGAGGCGGCGTCGCTCGTCGGGGTAGGCAACGCAGATGCTCGGACGCCAGTTCGCGGGTGGCCACGAGCTGTCGGTCGGACAGTGGCAACGGGTGGCGCTGGCCCGGGCCTTCTTCCGGGAAGCGGCCCCTGGTGATCTTCGACGAACCGACCGCGGCCCTTGACCCCAAGGC
>JALZNY010000138.1:0-2207 GCA_030857525.1 Actinomycetota bacterium | reverse complement strand
CCCCAAGGCTGAGCACGAGCTGTTCGAACGCATCCGCACCATGGCGGCCGGGCGTACGGTCCTGCTCATCTCGCATCGGTTCTCGAGCGTGCGGTCGGCCGACCGGTTCTTCGTCCTCGAACGAGGCCGTCTGGTCGAAGGGGGCAGCCACGACGAGCTCCTCGCCCAGAGCGGCCGCTGCGCCGAGCTCTTCAGCCTGCAGGCCTCGGCCTACAGCTCCCCGGTGAGCACATCCTTTCCGGCACCGGGCTGACGAGGCGGCCGAGTCGAGTTGCGTCCGGGCCCGTCCAGCCTGTGGACTAGAGGGCATAAGGGTGGCGGATCAGGGATCGGGGCGAAGATGGCTATCGACGTCGAGACCAAGGACTGCACGTCGCTGAGCGACGGGGAACTGGCCGACCTGGGGGACATCTGTACCGACGGACCAGCGAACTTCGACATCGGGCTGCTGTCCAAGCAGCGTGAGGAGTGGGTGCTCATCACCTTGGCCCACAGCGGAGGTGCGCTGGCCGGGTTCTCGTTCTGCACGCTCGAGCGCATCGGGGGCACGCCCAGCGTGCTCATCGGCTTGGCGTCGGTCACCCGTACGCCCCAGCGTCAGGAGGTGCTGCGGGCCTTGATGGGCGACCAGCTCCGTCGAGCCGTGCTGGCCTTTCCCGACGAGGACGTTCTCATCGGCACCCGGCTCATCGACCCGGCCGGCTTCGAGGCCTTCACGGTGTTCACCACCCTGCACGAGATCGTCCCCCGTCCCGACCACAAGGCCACGGGCGAGGAGCGGGCGTGGGGGCGGCGCCTGGCCAAGCGCTTCGGGGTCGACGCCGACTACCACGATCGGGAGTTTGTCGCCCGAGGCGAGGGGGTGGCGCCCTGCATCCTCGACTATGAGGGCGCCGAGATCGATCCTGGCGTCAGTGCGTTCTTCGCCGACATCGATGCCGACCGGGGTGATTGCCTCATCGCCTTCGGCTGGGCCATGGCCGAGGACCTCGCCGCTCTGGAGTAGCCGGCCGGGGCGAGGCCCTAACCGAGCTGGGCGGCGGCGAGGACCAGGCCGCCGAAGCTGACCGCGGCGCCGACGAGGGCGAACATCAGGTTCCGGGTCTGGGCGGCCATCTCGGTGCGCAGCCCAGCCAGTCCCGTTTGCAACGATCCCTCGAATCGACTCTCCAGCCCGTTCAACCGGGCGTCGAGCAGGGCTATGTCGGATTTGGTGGCCACGTCGGCCCAACCGACGGGGGGAAGCAGCCCCATCAGGGTGTCGGCAGCCGAGGCGCCGAGGCTAGCTTCCAACTGTTGGTGCAGATCATGTCGTGCCCGTTCGTCAACCGACATCAAGTCCTCCCTTGCAGAAGCTGGCAACGGAGGGGAAGTAGGTGACATGGTACTGAATGCGTGGCCGCCGTGCCATCATGGGCGGTGGATTTCCGACACCTGCTTCGTCAGCGGCGCATGGTGCGGACCTTCGATCACCGGCCGGTCGACTCGGGGTCGCTCGAGCGAGTCCTCGATGCGGCCGGTCGAGGGCCCTCGGCGGGCTTCAGCCAGGGGCTCGACCTGCTGGTGCTCATCGGTCTGGCAGAGACGGGTCGCTACTGGGAGCTGGCCTTTCCCGACCGGGCCGCCCGGGCTGGCTTTCGTTGGCCCGGCCTCTTCGCCGCCCCCGTGCTCATCATCCCCTTGGTGTCGCCGGCCATCTACCACGCCCGCTACGCAGAGCCGGACAAGGCCGGACGGGCCCAAAGGGGGCCCGTCGAGTGGTCGGTGCCCTTCTGGTGGGTCGACGGGGGAATGGCGGTGATGCTCGCCCTTCTGGCCGCCGTCGACGAGGGCCTGGGGGCGCTGTTCTTCACCCTGGAGCGTCCCGAGGTGGTCCTCCCCGGCTTCGGCGTACCGGGCGATCGTCTGGCCCTCGGCACGGTCGCCCTGGGCCATCCCGCCAGCGATGAGCCCGGGCGCTCCGCAGCCCGTCCCCGACGATCCCTCGAAGACATCGTCCATCGGGGCAGGTGGTGACCTCCCAGGAGCTGGCGGCCTACCTGGTCAGATGCTTGGTTCCAGTTGAGCGAGGAGGCCTTCGACCGAGTCGACCGGTTCCTGGCAGGCGAAGCTCCGGCACACGTAGGCCAGGCCGTCGCTGCGGTCCTCCCACAACGCTGACGGGTAGCGCTCGCCCCAGGCCAGCACGGTGCGGGGTCGGAACCGGC
>JALZNY010000137.1 GCA_030857525.1 Actinomycetota bacterium | reverse complement strand
TACCGTCAGCTGGTCATACCCACGCCGGTGTCGGATGACTCTCCGTGCCGGAGGCGAGTAGGCATGAGGCCATGATCGACGAGCCGGTGTTGCTGCCCGACCAAGCGGTGACCTCCATCGCAGACTACCTCGCCCGGCGACGGGGGGGCCAGGCGATATCCCGGGCCCGGGAGCTGGGTCCGGGGGGGACCATCAAGGAGCTCAACTTGTCGGGCCTGCGGGGCCGAGGCGGAGGCGGCTTTCCCACCGGACGCAAGTGGGCCGGCCTGCGTAGCGAAGACGCTGGGGCCGGAGACCGCTTTGTCGTGGCCAACGGAGCTGAGGGCGAGCCGGGCACGTTCAAGGACCGGGCCATCCTGCGGGCCGACCCCTACCAGGTGGTGGAGGGCCTGGCCGTGGCCGCCCTCACCGTGGGGGCCCGGGCTGCCTACGTGTGCGTGAAGGAGAAGTTCGGCACCGAGATCGCGGCCCTGACCAGGGCGCTGGAGGAGATGGTCGAGGCCGGTCTCGCCGGCGACGTGCCGATCACCCTGGTCGCCGGGCCCGACCACTACCTCTACGGGGAGGAGAAGGGGTTGCTGTCGGCCATCGAGGGCGACGCCCCCCTGCCCCGACTGCTCCCGCCCTACGTGCATGGCCTGTTTGCCACTGCCCCCCAGATCGGGTGGTCGGCCCGGCCCCAGGCCTACGGCTTGGGACCCGAGGATCCCAGCGAGGACGACGACCCGGGGTCCAACCCGACGCTCGTCAACAACGTGGAGACCCTGGCCGGCGTCACCCACATCCTCACCCGGGGCCCCGAGTGGTACCGCTCGATGGGGACGTCGCAGTCGCCCGGCGCCATGGTGGTCACCGTGGTGGGCGACGTGCGCCGCCCGGCGGTGGCCGAGGTGGAGCTGGGGCGCCCGCTGGGCGAGGTGATCGAGGAGCTGTCGGGCGGCGTGGCCGAAGGGCGCAGGATCAAGGCGGTCTTCTCGGGGGTGGCCAACGGCGTGATCAGGGGCGATGGGCTCGACGTGCCCATGAGCTACGAGGGCCTGGCCGCCATCGGCAGCGGTCTGGGCTCGGCCGGCTTCATCGTCTACGACGACACCGCCGACATGGTGAGCGTGGCCCGGATGTTCTCCCGCTTCCTCTACGTCGAGTCCTGCGGCCAGTGCCCGGCGTGCAAGTTCGGCACGGGCGAGATCACCAGCTACCTGGAGCGCATCGAGGCCGGGACCGGGAGCGACATCGACGTGGAGATCATCGGGCGCCGCCTGGAGACGGTCACCGACGCCAACCGCTGCTACCTCCCCGTGGAGGAGCAACTCGTGATCTCCAGCATCCTGCGCGAGTTCCCCGAGGACGTGGCCGCCCATCTCGAGAGCCGGTGGCCGGCGTCGCGGACCTACGAGCTGCCCAAGATCGACGACCTGGTCGACGGCAGGGTCGTCTACGACCCTCGCCAGGCGGCCAAGCAGCCCGACTGGACCTACTCGTCTCCGGCGGGCTCATCCGACGGTGGGTGAGCGCATCGGGGCCGCCTCCCTTGCCATGCGGATAGGTGTCTTCGGGGGCACCTTCGACCCCATCCACGTGGGCCACCTGGTCACCGCCGTCAACGTGCGCCACGCCCTCGACCTCGACCGGGTGCTGCTGGTGGTGGCCAACGACCCCTGGCAGAAGGCCGACCTGCCCGTCACCCCGGCCGCCGACCGCCTGGCCATGGTCGAGGCCGCGGTGGGCGAGGTGGCCGGCCTGGAGGCCAGCGCCCTGGAGATCGAGTGGGGCGGGCAGTCCTACACCGCCGACACGTTGGCCACGCTGCGTCGCCTCCACCCTGGCGCCGAGCTCTTCGTGATCCTGGGCAGCGACGCCGCCGCCCTGCTGCCCACCTGGGAGCGGGTGGAGGAGGTGCGGGCCGGGGTGACGCTGGTGGTGGTCACCAGGCCCGGGGCCGACGAGGAGGCACCGCCCATGGGATGGGACCACCGGGTGGTGGAGGTGCCCCGCCTGGAGGTGTCGAGCACCGACCTGCGGGCCCGCTTCACCGATGGCCGCCCACTCGATTGGTTGGTCACCGACCCCGTGGTCCACGTCATCCGCCAGCGGAGTCTGTACGCTGTGGGCCAGATGGCCTCGCCTCGGAGCGCAACCTCCTGAGCCAGCTCAGCGCCAGCGCCGAGCGGGCCCGGTTGGCGGCACAAGCCGCCGAGTCCAAGCTGGGGATCGACACGGTCGTCCTCGAGGTGGGCGGCGTGCTCGCCATCGTCGACTGGTTCGTCATCACCAGCGCGACCAACGCTCGCCAGGCCCGTACCGTGGCCGAGGAGGTCGAGGAGCAGCTTCGTCGCCACGACGGCGAGGGACCGCTGCGGGTCGAGGGGACCGACGACGCCCGCTGGATCGTGCTCGACTTCGGCGACATCGCCGTCCACGTGCTGTCGGAGGAAGCCCGGGAGTTCTACGACCTGGAGCGACTCTGGGGCGACGTCCCCCGTCTGGGCTGGGACGGTGGGGGCACAGCCGGTGGCGCCCCCCAGGCCCTCACCCAGGCCGTAACCGAGGGAGCGGGCTCGGCCGCCGGGGGCCGGTCGGAGGCCTGAGAGCCGGCAGTCGGAAGTGGCGTGGCGTGGAATCCACGCCTGATGCTCCCCCTACCATTGGGCCATGTCCACGGAGCCCAAGACGGTCGCGCCGTCGTCGTCCGCCGCCCTGTCGGACGCGACGATCGAGGCGCTGGCGGCCCGCCTGAGGGCGGAGCCGGACGTGTTGGTCGCCTACCTGTTCGGGTCGCAGGCTCGGGGTACGGCCACGGGGCTGTCGGACGTCGACATCGCCGTCCTCCTGGCCCCCGACTGGACCTTCGATCGCGACCTGGATCTGATCGATGCGGTCGCCGCCGTGGTGGGCTCGGAGCGAGCCGATGTCGTCGTGCTCAACAACGCACCCGTCGCGCTGGCCTACCGGGTCATCAGCGATGGCCGGCTCCTCGTGGTCAACGACCAAGGCGCCCGAGTGCGCCACTGGGTGGAGACGGTCGACCGCTACCTGGACATGGCCCCGCTCCGGCGCACCCTGGACGAGGGCCTTCGCCACCGTCTGGAGGAGGGCCGCTTTGGTCGAGGCTGAGTCGGTCCGTCGTCGACTCCGAGAGGTCGATCGCCGGGTCGGTCTGCTGGAGGCCATTCGAGCAGGGGGACGGGACGCCTTCCTGGCCGACGTCGGACGCCAAGCCCAGGCCGAGCGTCACCTCCAGCTGGCCATCCAGTCGGCCATCGACGTGGCCCTGCACCTGGTGGCCGAGGATTCGGCAGCGACACCGGAGACCTACGGCAGTGCCTTCACCCTGCTCGCCGAGCAGGGGACGCTGGGTCGTGAGCTGGCCGAGCAGTTATGCAGAGCGACGGGGCTGCGCAACGTCCTCGTGCACGGTTATCTGGACGTCGATCCCTCACGGGTCTGGGAGCACCTCGAACACCTTGGCGACCTCCGGGACTTCGCCCTGGCCGTGGAGGCGCACCTGAGGCGTCAGGGCTGAACGGCATCGACTGCGTCGTCGGACGGCGAGGGGATACGCGCTACGGGGCGAAGGCCAAGCAGTGCACGCCAGGGAGCCCATAAGCGAGCTGTCGCCAGGTGGCGGCCTGGTCCTCGGACATGAACACCTCGCCGCTCGGGGTGGCGACGGCGACGGTGGCGCCGGTCGCGGCCAGGCAGCCGGTGTCGATGTTGCCGTCGAACCACTCGGGGAGGCGGGCCCGGCACCGCTCGAAGGGCCCGTCAGCGTGGAGCGGTCGGCGGTAGAGCGTCGAGCGGTCACCGCTCGGCCCGGAGGAGGCGGAGACCACGACGGTGTCGCCGGCGACGGCGACGGCTCGGCAGTAGGTGGCGTGGAGGCCGGCGTCTTCGATCCGCCACGTGTCGCCCTCGTCGTGGCTCACAGCCAGGCCCTCGGCACACGGGGCCAGCACCAGGCCAGAGGCGGCCCCGGCCAACACCTGGTGGACGTCGGTGTCGATGTCGAGGCCGGTCTGACGCCAGGTCCCGCCGCCGTCGGTGGAGGCGACGATCCCGCCCACGTGGACGTTGGCGTAGAGGGTGGTGTCGGCTGCAGCCGACAGCCACCGAGTGTCGGCCGGCCCGCCCCACGGGGTGTACCAGCTGTCCCGTCCCTCGACCTCGTCGAAGCTGGGAAGTGGCTCGAGCCGGCCGCCGGCCAGCCGGGCCAGGTGGGCCTCGGCCGTGCCCACCAGCAGACCGGCGGCCGTGGGCAGCAGGCAGGTCAGCGGCGGCCCCTCGGCCTCGGCTCTGAGCCTCCAGCCGCCGTCCTCGAAGCGCCAGACCTCGGTGCCGTCGACGATGGCCCACGAGGCGCTCCGGCCGACAGCCAAGGCGAAGACCGACCGCCCGGCGACGAAGGCGGGGGCCCTGTTGCCGTCGGGCACCACCTCGACCAGGCCGTCGTCGGTGCCGGCCAGCAATGCTGCCATCCCGCCAGCGTAAGGGGTCACTCGGGCAGCAGAGCTCAGCGACTCAACCTCGTCTGTAGCCCGCGGATCACCTCGGTGACCTCGGCGTGGGCCTCGATGGGGGCCATGTGGCCGACTCCGGGGAGCTCGAGGAGGGTGGCGTCGGGCAGGCTCTTGGCGATGGCTCGGGCGTGCACCGGGGGGGTGAGGCGGTCGCCCTTGCCGGCAACGACGATCGTGGGCGCCGTCATCTCTCGTAGCCCGTGGGCGAGGTCGAAGGTCGACAGAGTGGCGCCGAACGCCGCCCGTACGTCGGTGGGGCAGGCCAGGAGCATCTTGGTGGAGAAGGTCACCTGAGCCGGGGATGCATCCGGCCCGAGGACGACGGCGTGCACCAGCCGGGCCAGGATCGGGTTGGTA
>JALZNY010000136.1 GCA_030857525.1 Actinomycetota bacterium | reverse complement strand
CCGGCGACGGTGACCACGCGGTGGCCGAGGGCAGCCAGGGCCCGGCCCCACCCTTGCGCGGCGACAGAGACGCCGTCGGTCCCGCCCAGGCGGAACGACACCAGGGCGACGGTGGCGGCGACGGTCTATCTCGCTGGCGACAGCGGGGCGCCCGGCGGGTGGGCCCGATGCTCCGGCTCGTGGCGACCATGCCCGGCCGAGCGCGACCGCTTCCCCACCAGGGGGAGCAGGAGGCGGTAGGCCACGTTGGCCAGGCCGCCGGCCAGGATGAGGTCACCGAAGGAGACGACCTCGTCGAGCGGCGCGACGGGCACGATGTCGCCCAGCACGCCCAAGGGGTTGTCCGGTGCCTGCCACTGCCGGCCGGCGCCCAGGTCGATTGACCCGATCTCGTCGGTTCCGGCCAGGCCGGCGGCCACCACCGCGGCGGGGTCGACGGGCATCCCCCCGTTGAGCAGGATCACGAGGGCGTTGAGGCCCAGCCCGAGGGCCACCACGGCCATGCCGACGAGGCGGAGGTTGGCGGCGGCGAAGGTGAGCAGCGCGGCGTAGGACATCAGGACGAGCGCCAGCGCCACAGAGGGCGCAGCATTGAGGAGCGACGGCGCCCAGTAGAGCCCCACGGCCAGGAAGGCCAGGCCGGACCAACGCAGGCGTTCGGATGGGAGGTTGGCCGGTCGCCCACCCCTCACCAAGGCCAGTGCCAGCCCGCCCAGCGTGGCGAGGAGGGCGAGACGCATCACCGCAACGGTAGTACCGCCGCCGACGCCGCTTCGGCAGCGGGGGCTGAGGGTTCGTCAGGTACCGGGTTAGCCGTAGGGACGGCGACGACGGGGGCCGGCGTAGCGGCTGTAGAGGTAGACGACGACGGCGGCCCCGATGATGGAGGCGATCCAACCCGCCTCGTAGCCCCGGCCGAAGATTAGCTGGCCCACCAGCCCGGCCAGGAACGATCCGGCCACGCCGGCGGCGATGGTGCCCAGGCAGCCGAGGGGGTTGGGCCCGGGCACGAGCAGGCGACCGATGGCTCCGACGATCAGGCCGACCACGGCGAGGCCGAAGAGGAAGGTGAGAAGGTTCCCGTCGTCCACCATGGCGCCAGCATGCCACCTGACACACCGCCCGATCAGGTGTAGGCGATGACCGGGTCGGCCGTCTACAGGGTGCCTATGCTCCGCCGGTGAGGAGGACCTGTGGCGGATGAGCCCGAGACCCATGGCGATGGGGAGGCACCCTCGATCGAGGAGGTCGTCGCCGAAGCCGCCGAGCCCGAGGCGGTGGCCGCCGCTGAGGCCGCCATCCTCCGGCTCCACGGCGACCCCGGCGAGGCGTCCCCCTTCGGGCGCCCGGGTCATCCGCTCCCCCTGGACTCGCCCTTCCGCCTGGGCTTCGTCGGCGCCCTGGGCGTGGCTGCCGCCCTGTTGCTCGTGCGGGTGGTCCTGGCCGCCGCGCCGATCCTGCTGCTCGTGGGCATGGCCCTGTTCTTCGCCATAGGGCTCGATCCCGCCGTCAGCGCTTTGCAGCGACGAGGGTTGCGCCGAGGCTGGGCCGTCTTTGCCATCGTCGCCGCCGTTGTGTCGGTGCTTGTGCTCTTTGCTGTCGCGGCCGCCCCACCTCTGCTGTCCCAGGCCGCGGGGCTGCGTACGGAGCTGCCCGAGTACGTCATGCGCCTGGAGCGCGACAACCGCGTGGTGCGGGAGCTCGACGAGCGTTTCGGCCTGGTCGAACGGCTCCAAGCCCTGCTGTCGGGGGAGTCCGTTTCGGGGGCGCCAACGGGTGACTCGGGCTTCGGTGGCGCCGCCATCGGCGGTGTGGTCGAGGTGGCCCGCAGCGTCTTCGCCGCCTTCGCCTCGACGCTCACCGTGGCCGTGCTGTCCCTCTACTTCCTGGCCTCGCTCTCGAGCCTCAAGCAGACGGCTTACCGGCTCGTCCCCCGCTCTCGCCGAGAGCGCTCCGCACTGCTGGCCGATGAGGTCCTCGACCGCATCGGCGGCTACCTCCTCGGCAACCTGGCCACCTCAATCATCGCCGGTACCGCGTCGTTCGTCTTCTTCGTCTCGGCCGGGCTCCCCTACCCGTTCCCCCTTGCCGTGGTCATCGCCCTCACCGGCCTGATCCCCCTTGTCGGAGCGACCATCGGCTCGGTCGTGGCCGTGCTGGTGGCCTTTTTGGTGTCGGTGCCCGTGGGCATCGCCACGGTGGCCTTCGCCTTCGTCTATCAGCAGTTCGAGAACTTCGTGCTCGCTCCGCGGATCATGAAGCGGACCATCGACGTGTCCCCGCTGGCCACCATCGTGGCCGCCCTCATCGGCGCTGCCCTGCTCGGGATCTTCGGCGCCCTGCTGGCCGTGCCCGTGGCCGCCTCGATCCAGATCATCGGCCGCCATGTCGTCCTGCCCCGACAGGAGGCTGCCTGAGCCCTGGGGCGCGGAGCCGGTTTACCGGTTCTTCGGAAGCGGGCAGGCAACCGGCTGCCAGTCTCGGCCTGCGCGCCTCGGGACCCCCGCCCGTCTACGGTCCCGAGAAGGTGGCCGAGGCCATCCTGTCCGCAGCCGAGCACCCTCGCCGCGACGTCGTGGTCGGGAGCGTGGCCAAGGTGCAGCTCGCGATCCAGCGGATCCCCCCTGCTCATGGACGCCTTCGTCCGGGCCAGCGCCTTCCGCCTCAGGGTCGGATCAACTCGACGTGCCGGCCGCTCACCTCGACCAGGGGCTTGAGGTCGTGATGGTCGGAGGTGACGATGTCGTCCCCGTCCACCGACAGGAGCACGAGGGCTGCATCGATCACGTCGGCCAGACCGGTGACGGCGAGCAGTGCGCCCGCCCTGCGCCCGAGGGGCTCATCGAGCGGCTGCACGTCGACACCGGCGAGGGCCTGGGACAGCCGAGCCTGGTGCGGTCCTCCCCGCCACACCTGGCCGAGGACCCCGGCGTGGGTGACGGGCGGAACGCCAGCGAGTTGGGCGGCCTTGAGGCGGATCCACATCGCCCGCTCATTTCGGTCGAGCGCGATGAGCGCACCGCTGTCGAGGACGAGCGTCACGAGACGGCCTTGCCTCCTCGGCCGCTCCGGCCCTGAGAGCCGACCTTGCGGCCTCGCACGACCACGGCTGTCTCGCGGTCAGCCCGTCGTCGGACGGCGATCTCCTCGGACGTGATCTCCCCGAAGTCTGCCTCGAAGTCGGCGATGGCCGCGGCCAGGGCCTGCAGCCTTCGGTCTTTGTCTGCCCTGTCGGCCAAGGCTGCGTTGACCCACGCGCTCAAGGAGCTCGCCTCTCCGACGCCCACGGCCCGCTTCCCGGCCTCGACGAGCTCCGCCTCGACGCTCACCGTGAGCCGTTGCTTCATACGAGCACGGTACCAGGAGTACGACATTCGTCGTAACAAGTCGAGCTGGCGGCGGTCAGTGCGGGGCCAGGTGGGTTCTCTGGTGGTCGGGACCGGCGTCGATCCGGTGACCTCGCGCTTTTCAGGCGCGCGCTCTGCCAACTGAGCTACCCGACCGGGTGCGTTCAGAGTAGCGGGCGCTGGGGCCGCCGGATCGAAACCACGCGCGCAGTCGCGGCTACCAGCGGCGCATCGGATTCCGCCAGGCTGCACCTCGGGTCGGATGACTCGTTCGACCTCATTCCTGATCGATGTAGGTGGGTGGCTCCTGACCCGGTGGAAAGCGCTCGTAACCCTGAGGCGGCTCTTCGCCGTCCTCGACGCACGTGCGTCCCGTCTCGGGAAACTCAATGGAGCGGACGGGGTGGAACCCTTCGCTGCATTCCCGTTCCCTCCAGCAGCCCGTCGGGATCAGCGCGAGCAGGCCCAGGAGCAGTCCCCGCGGCACCAGCCCAGACAACCTGCTCGCCCGATCGCTCATGTCGCGACGCCCCGCGTCACCTGGTTCTTGGGAATAATCGGCTACCTACGCCGTTCTTGGCGGTCCCGACGAGATTTGAACTCGCGACCTCCGCCTTGACAGGGCGGCGTGCACTCCAAACTGCACCACGGGACCATTGTGAGCGGTGAACCTGCGCCGCTCGTTGCGCACCCCCAACGGGATTCGAACCCGTGTTACCGCCTTGAAAGGGCGGCGTCCTAGGCCGCTGGACGATGGGGGCTCGAAACTGACGTGGAGGACTCCTCACGTTAGCAGGCGCCAGTCGGTCCCCTCCGGCGTGTCGCTGATCTCCACCCCGGTGGCCTGGAGACGGTCCCGCAGGGCATCGGCCCCCGCCCAGTCCTTGCGCGCACGAGCGGCGGCTCGGGCCTCGATCACCGCCTCGACGAAGGGGCCAAAGACCTCCACGGGATCACGGGCCCCCACCTGGGCCAGCTCGCCTAGGCGCACGACCATCGCCCGCAGCGCCGCCCGGGCCTGGCCGGCCTCGTCCGACTGGAGGGAGTCCCGCGACCACGAGACGATGGCGTCCTCGAGCTCGAGGATGGCGGTGACGGCACCGTCGACGTCCCGCTCTTTGACCGCTTGTCCGAAGCGTGCCTCCAGGAGGCGGGCGGTGGCCACCAGCGACGGTGCCGCCGTCGCTCTATCGTCTGCCCCCGGGCCGAGATGAGTCGGTGCTGCCTCGGGGGTCGATCGCTCGGGACGCCCCCTATTCCCGCCTTGGTACAGCTCGCCGATCGTCATCTCGCTGCCACTGGGGATGGTGGTGCTGTGGCCCTGCCGGCGCACGGTGACCCCACCCCGGCCCACCACCGAGGCCGTCCCGGCATCGAGGTCGAGCACCAGGCCGGTGTGCTCGTCAACGCCGAGCACGAACGCCTTCTCGGGGAGCTGCTCTTCCATGAGGGCCAGGCGGAACTCGCCCAGGTAGCAGTAGCGGGTGTCGTGGTTGCCCCCTTCGGCGTTGTCGTAATGGGGGATCAGAGCCACGCCGGGCAGG
>JALZNY010000135.1 GCA_030857525.1 Actinomycetota bacterium | reverse complement strand
TGCCGTGGAGCTGGAGGGCGAGGTCGAACGAGCGCTCGTGCATGGTGGCGAGGAAGGGGACCAAGTTGGCCACGTCGGCCTCGCGCTCGGGGAGCCCGGGCCAGCCCGGTAGCGCCACCAGCTCGTCGACGTAGTGGGGGAAGCGTTCGATGACCGGCGCGGCCTGGGGCAGCCCGACCAGGGTCACGTGGGCTTTGGGCAGGCCGGCCCGCAGGGCTCGCAGGGCGGGCACGACGCACAGCAGGTCGCCCAGGCCGGTCAGCGCCCTCAGCACCGCTACCCGCTCGGGGACAGGATCGCCGAGGAGCCCGGCCGCGACCGGGGTGAGGGGAGCGGCGCACGTCATCGCCCGCCTCCTACCCGCCCTCTTCCTGCTGCACCGCAGCCGAGGTCGGGCGCAGTCTGGTCAGGCCTCGGCGGCCACCTCGGCCAGGAAGTCGAGCAGCGACGCCTCCCAGGCCTCGGGCGCCTCGTGCTGGGGGTTGTGGCCGGCTTCGACGATGACGGCCAGGCGGGCGCCGGGGATGGCGGCGGCGAGGCGGCGGCAGTCGTCGAGGAAGAGGGTGTCGTGCTCGCCCACCATCACCAGGGTGGGCACGGCCAGGTCGGCCAGCGACGGGCACCGGTCGGTCTGATCCAGCATGGCGGGGACCATGGCCGCGTACATCGCGGGGGAGGCGGCCATCATCTTGGTCTCGGCGAAGGCGGCCCAGCTCGCCTCCGGGTCGTCCCCGCCGAGCGGGCTGGGCCGGCTCTGGCGCAGGCGTCGGGAGGCGGTCGTGTCGAGGGGGCTGCCCTCGGGCAGCGAGGCGATCACCTCGCCCAGCATGGCCATGCCCCCCGAGCGCACCACGTCGACCGAGAGGTCGGCCAGGTCCCGATCGACGGCGACCGGGCCGGGGCTGGTGTCCATCAAGACCAGGGCGCGCAGGCGCTCGGGTGCAGCCAGGGCGGCCACCTGAGCCACCATGCCGCCCATGGAGTGGCCGAGGAGGGCAAAGCGCTCCCAGGCCAGGGCGTCGGCCAGGGCCAGGAGGTCGCCGGCCAGGAGGCCGAGGTCGTAGGCGCCCTCGTCGCCCGGGGCGTGGCTGGCGCCATGGCCTCGCAGGTCGGGAGCCACCGCGTGCCATCCGGCCGCGGCCAGCTTGGCCAGGTGGTGGGCGAAGTCCTCCTTGGCCCCGGTGAAGCCATGCACCAGGAGCAGGGGCCGCCCGCCCCGACCGTCCTCGGTCACGGCCAGCTCCAGGGGACCGTCGGTCCCGTCGACCGTGATCCGCCGCTGCGCCGTGGCCACGGCGGCCAGTCTGCCCGCTGCCCCCGGCCGCGAGGTGGTCGAGGTCGCCGCGGGGCGACGCTCCCGGTAGCGTCGGTGGCGACCCCGAGACGAGGACGGCCTGTTGCCCATGCTGCTCGACTCCATCTCCAGCCCGGCGGATCTCCGTCGTCTCAGCTATCCAGAGCTCGAAGCGCTGGCCGTGGAGCTGCGGGAGTTCATCGTCGAGGCGGTGTCGGCCAACGGGGGCCACCTGGGGTCGAACCTGGGTGCTGTCGAGCTCACCCTGGCCCTGCACCGGGTCTTCGACTCACCTCGCGACATCCTGTTGTGGGACACGGGTCACCAGAGCTACGTCCACAAGGTCGTCACCGGCCGCCGGCACGCCTTCACCTCGCTGCGCCAAGCCGGAGGACTGTCGGGTTACCCGAGCAGGGACGAGTCCGAGCACGACTGGATCGAGAACAGTCACGCCTCGACCATCCTCAGCTACGCCCACGGCATCGCCACCGCCGTCGAGCGCAAGGGTGAGCCCCGCCGGGTGGTGGCTGTGCTGGGCGACGGCGCCCTCACCGGGGGGATGGCCTACGAGGGGCTCAACAACCTGGGTCACAGCGGGCGCAACGTCATCATCGTGCTCAACGACAACGGCCGCTCCTACGCCCCCACGGTTTCCCGGCTGTCGGAGAGCCTGGCCCGCATCCGCCTCAACCCCACCTACATGCGCCGCCAGCGCCGCTTCGAGCACCTGCTCAGCGCCGTGCCCGTGGTGGGCGAGCACCTGGAGAAGGGGGTCGAGGGGGCCAAGGCGGCGGTGCGGGAGATCTTCGAGCCCACCGCCTTCTTCGAGCCCCTCGGGGTGCGCTATGCCGGACCGATCGACGGCCACGACATCGAGGGCGTGGAGTCGGCGCTGCGTCAGGCCGCTGAGTTCGAGGGGCCGATCGTGGTCCACCTCATCACCCAGAAGGGCCGGGGCTACAAGCTGGCCGAGGACGACCCGGTCAAGTGCCTGCACGACATGTCCGAGTGCAAGCCCGGCTCCTACACCGCAGCCTTCGGCGACGCCCTGATCGCCGCCGCCGAGGCCGACCCTACGATCCTGGCCATCACCGCAGCCATGCCCGACTCCACCGGTCTGCTGCCCTTCGCCGCCCGCTTCCCCGACCGGGTGCTCGACGTCGGCATCGCCGAGCAGCACGCGGTGACCGCCGCCGCCGGCATGGCCATGGGCGGGCTGCGTCCGGTGGTGGCCATCTACTCGACGTTCCTGACCCGGGCCTTCGACCAGGTCAACCTCGACGTCGGCCTCCACGGCCAACCCGTGGTCTTTTGCCTGGACCGGGCCGGCATCACCGGCGACGACGGACCGTCTCATCACGGCATCCTCGACCTGGCCCTGCTCTCCAAGGTGCCGGGCATGACCATCTTCGCCCCGTCGTCCTACCAGGAGCTCGAGGTCATGTTGACCGAGGCCCTGTCCATCACCACCGGCCCGTCGGTGCTGCGCTGGCCCAAGACCGCCGCCCGCCAGGTGCCGGCCGATCAGGTGGGCCGGGGGCGCAAGGCTCGCCAGGTGGTGGAGGGCGATGGCGAGGTGGCCATCCTGGCCGTGGGCAAGATGGTGGCCGCGGCCGAGGAGGCGGCCGAGCTCCTGGGAGCCCAGGGGAAGTCGGCCACGGTGTGGGACGTGCGGGTGGCCAAGCCGCTCGATCCCGACATGCTGGCCGACGCCGCCCGCCACGCCCTGGTCGTCACCGCCGAGGACGGCATCATGGTGGGGGGCATTGGCTCCCAGATCGTCGAGGGCATCGCCGAGCGCACCGAGAGCCGCCAATCGCCCCCGGTGCTGGTGCTGGGGGTGCCCGCCGAGTACCTGCCCCACGGCAAGCCCGACCGCATCCTGGCCGAGCTCGGACTCGACGGCCCCGGCATCGCCGCGGCCACCGCCAAGGCCCTGGCCGGCGCCCACCACCACAGCCTGGCCTGAGGTTCGATCGGACCGAGGCTCGGACCCGAGGTGTGGGCAAGCCCTCTGGTCGGGGAGGGGTGGCCACCTGACCAGGAGGTAGGCGTTGCTGCGAGGTGGAGGTTCGGGCGAGGACGCCCTGATGGCACGGTTGGTGGGGCGCGGGTCGAAAAAGGGCTCGACGTGGTTCGACCACATCGGGGACGTCACCCATCGCCCGGCGGCATGGGGGGCCCTGGCCTTGGCCCTGGCGCTGGCCGGAGGACCGCGGGGCAGACGGGCGGCCTTGCGGGGCGGGGTGGGCTACGCCGCCGCCGGGCTGGCCCACCTCCCTATCAAGGCCCTGGTGGACCGGGACCACCCGAAAGGAGCGGCTTGGCTGAACCTCGGGCCCTTCACCTCGTCGTTCCCCTCCGGCCACGCCGCCAGCGATCTGGCCTTCGTCTTGGGGGTGGCCCAAGAGCTGCCGGTGCTGCTCCTGCCCCTGTCGGGCGCCACCCTGGCCGGCCACTGGACGCTGGTGCGCAAGCGGGCCCACTACCCGAGCGACATCCTGGCCGGTGGCGCCCTCGGCGTGGCGGTGGCCGTCGCTCTGTGGAAGCTGTGGCCGCCGGGAGACCGGCGGCAGGAGGAGCCGGAGGCGCCGCTCGCCCCGGGAAGCCCCAACGGGAGTGCCTCATCGGTGGTCGGCTGAGCTCAGGACGAGGGCGTTGGCCGCGATCGTTTGACGGCCTCGAAGGCGTGGCGGACAGCAGGCGCGTCCTCCCGCTGGTGGCGGAGCCCGCCTTGGGCCGGTGACGTGGCCTCGACCAGGCCCAGCAACCGCGGGTCGTGGACCTTCCACCCCGGTTCAGCGCGGTTGCGCCGGGCGTTGGTGGCCCACGGCCAGCGCCCGAACCAGTGCACCGCCAGGTACATGAGCCGTCGCTTCAGGCGACCGACACCGAGGACGCCCATGGCCTCCAAGAAGATGCGGTCGTACTCGGCCCGGCTGCGGTCCTGGAGGTAGTAGCCGGCGTCGTGGAGCACGGCTGCGTGCCCATGACGGCCCCAGGGGGCGGCGAACCACCAGATCGGCCGGGGGACGCTGGCGAAGTCGGTAGCCATCCACTGGGGCACCTCGACCCGGTCGTCGGAGCCCTCGTGGCCGACGTCGTAGCGAAAGTCGTCGCTCACGATGATCCACGTCTCGCCGTCGTCGAGAGGGGTGACGAGCAGGGGTGCGGTGAACTGGCTCATGGCCGCACAGCCTGTCAGCCCTGCTATCGACGCCATCCCGGGAAGCGTCGGAGGGCCACTGGCCAGCGCCTACCTTCCGGCCGTCGACTCCCTCGAGACCTCGATCGGAATCGGACCGGGCGGCCGGTCGAGCCTGGCCGTGGGTGACGCTACGACGCTCGACGCCTTGGGCGCCTCGGCGGCTCGTGCTTCCTTCGACGAGGGCAAGGTCGTCGGCGTCGGGGGTGAGTCGGTCGGGGACGGCACCGTGATGCTGTATCGCTTCGGCGCCGAAGGACCGGAGCCGACCGGGCAGGAGTTGCCGGCGGTGGAGTTCGAGGGCACCTTGCTGTTCGGGGGCCCGCGATATCTGCTCTCGGTCGCCGCTGCCGAGGAACTGGGATTCGATATCCAGCCGAGCAGGGTGATGG
>JALZNY010000134.1 GCA_030857525.1 Actinomycetota bacterium | reverse complement strand
CCGGGTGGCGTCGAACACCTCGGCCCAGGGGTTGGCTCGGCCGACCAGGGTGTCGGCCAGGATCATCCCCGCCGCCGTGCCGTTGGTCATGCCCCACTTCTTGAACCCGGTGGCCACGTGCACCCGGAGGCTGCGGGGCGAGCGGCCCACGTAGGGGACCGAGTCGACGGGGACGTAGTCGTGCGCCGACCACCGGTACTCGATGGAACGGACGGGGAACGAGGCCCGCGCCCAGGCCTCGAGGTCGGCGTAGTACTGCTCGGTGTCGCCCCCCTGGCCCACCTTGTGGCTCTCGCCCCCGAGGATCAGGCCCAGCTCGCCGTCCGCGCCACCTTCGCCGTCGAGGTGGACGGGACGGACCGAGCGGGTGGGCGAGTCGACACCCAGGTACATGCCCTCGGGCACCTCGCCGTCGATGCGGGCGGCCAGGGCGTAGGAATGCATGGGGTGGGCCTTGGCGAAGAAGCCGCCGAGGTCGACGAAGGGCAACAGCGTGGCCACCACCACGTCGGCGGCCACCACGTCGCCACCGTCGGTGCGCACGACGGGCTGGTCACCCGTCTCGTCGACGTCGAGGGCCCTGGTCGTCTCGAACACGTGGCACCCGTCGCCGTCGATCGCCTGGGCCAGGGCCAGGCAGTAGCGACGGGGGTGGAACTGGGCCTGGTTCTCGAAGCGGATGGCAGCCTCGACGGGAAAGGGCAGGGCGGTCTGCTCGGTGTAGGAAGCGGGCAGGCCGAGGGTGGTGGCCGCCTCGACCTCGGCGGCGATGTCGGCCCGCCGGGGCGCTTCGGTGGTGTAGGTGAAGGCGGGCTGACGCTCGAACTGGCAGTCGATGTCGAGCTGGTCGACCAGGGCGGCGACCTGCTCGATGGCCGCCTGGTTGGCCTGGGCGTACTGGCGGGCCCGGTCCTCGCCGTGGGTGGACACCAGCTGGGCGTAGGTGAGGCCGTGCAGGGAGGTCACCTTGGCCGTGGTGTAGCCCGTGGTGCCCGACGCCACCTGGTCGGCCTCGATCACGGCGACGGTGGCACCCGCCTGCTTGAGCAGCAGCGCCGTGGTCAATCCGGCGATGCCGCCCCCGACGACGGCCACGTCGACCTCAACCGGGCCGGCGAGTGCCGGGTAGGACGTTGCCTCCGTCGTGCCCACCCAGACCGACGGGTGGCGAAGGGCGAGAGAGCCCACGGCGGCCTACCGTCGCCGGTTCGGGAGGACGGCGATGACGAGGCCCGTCAGGGCGCTGGCCAGGTGGAACCAGTTGTCGGCGGTGTTCATCGACAGGACGTTGATGTCGGCATTGTCGACGGCGAAAAGGCCGTACACGAAGGCGGCGCCGTAGCCGACGAAGAGGATGGCGCCGTAGGTGCGGGCGCCGGCATGCGTCCACCACAAGGCCAGACCCAACAGGCCGAGCACCAGGTGCACCACGTTGTGGGCCGGGTTGATCTCGAGGCCGAGGAGGAACTGGTTGGTGTCGCGGTTGAAGAAGTCGTCGAAGCCGGTGATGTAGAACCCGATCACGCCGGCGCCCACGAAGGCCAGGCCGACGACGAGGGCCAGGTACTGGTTGACGCTGCGCCCCGAGCTGCCCGTAGAGATCGGTGCGGACCGGGTGCGGGCGGACTTCGAACCGCGCCCGGACGGTTCGGGCGTGTAGGTCCGGCGGAAGGTATGGGGCTGGTTGTCGGCGGCCATGGCCGTCCTCCTCATGATGGGGGTGTCGCGCGCACATCATGCCCCGAGGAGCGAGGTACTCAATCGCGCGCCACCCTGGACCGGCCGGTACCGTACGGCCGCGAAAGCAGCCGAGCACAGGAGGATCAAGCCATGGGTGTGTCGGGTGGGCTCTACAACCTGGTGTTGCTGCTCCACATCCTCACGGTGGTGGTGGGGTTCGGGGGCTTCATCTCGAATGCTCCCTACGCCCGTCTGGCCCGTCAGCGCGGCGGCTCCGAGGGCCTGGCCATCGCCGAGGCCAGCGCCTCGGTGACTGAGCGGGTGGCGCAGGGCTCGTTCTACGCCGTTCCCGTCCTCGGAATCCTTCTCGTGGTGCTGAGCGACGGGGCCATCGGGTTCGACGAGCTGTGGATCAGCCTGTCGTTCCTGCTCTACATCGCCGCCGCCGTGATCCTGCGGGTGGTGGTGATCCCCGCCCAGCGGCGGTCGAACGCCGTAGCGGCCGAGTTGGTGGCCAACCCGGGTGGGAAGGGCGCCCACGGCGGCGAGCTGGAGAAGCTGGGCCAACGCCTGGCCGCCTTCGGCGGCGTCTTCAACCTTCTCTTCGTAGCCATCCTGGCCCTGATGATCTGGAAGCCAGGCGTCTAGCCGGCCGGAGCGCGGTCAGCTCGCCCGAACGGAGCGAAGCGAGTGAGGGCGAATCAGAGGGCTGGGGTGCCGTCGTAGGGAGCGGGGTCACCTCGTCCGGGGATGGCCGGCTTGCTCCAGCTCATGGCCTGGGACAGCGCCTCGGTTACCTCCCGCCACTGCTGGGGCTGCCACCCCTCGGCCACGCCGGCCAGGCTGAGGTCCTGGCGGATGTGCACCAGGGCCGGGAGCCGCTCCAGGCCGAGCGCCTTGACCGCTTCCCGCTCGGGGTCGGCAAAGGTCAGGAACTCCTGGGCGTAGGGGCCGAGGAACTGGCGGGCCTCGTCGGCCGTGCAGGTGATGAGGATCGCCACCCGGCAGTCGGCCTGGTCGTAGACCCGGAAGATCCGAGCCACGGTGGGCAGCAGCCAGGCGCTCTCGGAGGTGAAGGGATCGAGGGCACCGAGCACCAGGTGGAATGTGGTGAGCCACTGCTCCAAGGGATGGCCGGACCCGTTGATCGGGGTGAGGGCCACGTCGGCCGGGGCGTCGGTGGCCACGCTGGGAAGGTAGCGCGCTGTCCCCTTCGTCATGAAGTTGGAGGGGTCTCGAGTTCGGTAGGGTCGCCAGGGTGCACCCCGTCGAACGGCTGCGCCACCTGGCCCGGGCCGGGCCCCTCGAGCACGGGGTGCTGGTGCGCGAGAGTGCGGTCGCCCTGGGCGCCCTCGGCGCCGACGCCGCCGGCTTGGTCCTGGCGTGTCGTCGCCTGCTTCAGCACCACCCGGCCTCGGGGCCGCTGCGATGGCTCTGCGCCCGGGTGCTGTGCAGCGACGAGCCGCGCCACGAGGCCTGGCGCTGTGTGGAGGAGATCGACGACGATCCCACGGCGCACCGGCTCGGGGTCGAGCTCCCCGAGGCGGCCACGGTCGTCGTGCTCGGCTGGCCCGAGTTGACCACCGGGGCCCTGACCCGCCGGGCCGACGTGCGCCCGCTGGTGGTCGACTCCCTGGGCGAGGGTGCCCAGCTCGCCCGGCAGCTTCGGGGTCTCGGCAACGAGGCGGAGGAGGTCGACGAGGGTGGGACTGGAGCGGCCGTGATGGTCGCCGATCTGGTCGTCCTGGAGGCGGCGGCCGTCGGTCCCGACGCCTTTGTGGCCGTGTCCGGGTCCCGGGCGGCGGCGTGCGTCGCCCGCCACGCCGGCCTCCTGGTGTGGTTGGTGGCGGGGGTGGGACGGGCCCTGCCGAGCGGGCTGTGGTCGTCGCTGGCGGCGGGTCTGGCCGACGACGAGCCGTGGCTCGCTTCGGAGGAGATCGTGCCTCTCGACCTGGTCGACGTCGTCGTCTGTCCGTCGGGCCTGCTGACCCCGGCCGAGCTGAGGGCGACCCCCGTCGACTGTCCCGACGCCCCCGAGCTCCTGTAGCCCGCTGCGGAGAGGGTCCGCCGAAGGCGGAACCGTGGCCCGAGCGGCCCGCCGGCGAAGCCGGCAAGAGCGGGAGACCGAGCGTGGTTCTCTCGGCGGCGCAGCCGCCGAGCCAGCGGGAGGCTCACCTATCCGTGTGCTTCTGAGTGGGTAGGTGGGCGCCATGGGAGAGCTGATCGATCTTGGCGGCGGCGAGCGCGGGTACCTGGCGACCCCCGAGGTGGGGGCCGGTCCGGGCCTGGTGGTGATCCAGGAGTACTGGGGCCTGGTGCCTCACATCGAGGACCTGTGCGACCGGTTCGCCGCCGAGGGGTTCACCGCTTTGGCCCCCGATCTGTTCCGAGGGGCGACGGCCAGCGAGCCGGACGAGGCCGGCAAGCTGATGATGGCGCTGAACCTGGAGCAGGCCGTGGGCGACATGGGAGCGGCGGTCGAGCACCTGCGGGCGAGCCCGGCGGTGCGGGGTGACGGGCTGGGTGTGGTGGGCTTCTGCATGGGCGGCGGGCTGGCGCTGATGCTGGCGGCGCAACGTCCGGCCGACATCGACGCCTGCGTAGCCTTCTACGGTCTCATCCCCTGGGAGTCGGCGCATCCCGACTGGACCAAGCTCGACGGGCCGGTCCAGGGCCACTTCGGCGAGGACGACGAGCTCTTCTCGCCCGACAGGATGCGTGAGCTGGAGGCCACGCTCGACCGCGCCGGCAAGGAGACCGACTTCCACCTCTACGCCGGGGCCGGGCACGCCTTCTTCAACGACACCCGGCCCGAGGCCTACGACGACACGGCGGCGCATCTGGCCTGGACCCGCACGTTGGAGTTCCTGCGGGCCAAGCTGGGGTAGTGCCACCCGCTCCCCTCGCCTTCCTCGACCCCGACCAGGATCCAGTCACCCGCTACCTCGAGCTGGGATTGGCCCTCGGACGCCACGTCGACGGTCTGGTCGACGCCTACACCGGCCCGGCCGACCTGGCCGTGGCCGCGGCCCAGGGTACGGTCATCCCCGCCGCCCGCTTGGCCGAGGCCGCCCGTCGCCTGCTGGCCGACCTGGAGACCGGCGACGAGCCCGAGCCGGGACGCCGCCACTGGATGGCCGCCCAGGTCCGGGGTCTACGCACGACCGCGGCTCGCCTGGCCGGGGAACCGGTGAGCTACGCCGACGAGGTCGAGGCCTGCTACGGGGTG
>JALZNY010000133.1 GCA_030857525.1 Actinomycetota bacterium | reverse complement strand
CGGCGACGTGTAGGTCGTCGATGACGAACAGCGCCTCGGTGGGCGACTCGGACGGGGACTGGTCCACGCAGCCAGTGTATTAGCACTACCGGGATAGGGGAAAGGCCCACGGCGATCCCCCCAGATGTCTCGTCTAACATCGCAGCGTGACCCACCGACGACTCACCGCCACCATCGCCCTCGCCTCGCTGGCCCTGGTCGCCTGCGGCTCGGATCAGGATCCCGCCATCGACGTGCCTACCGACGAGGGCTCGACCACCTCCGTCAGCGCACCCGAAGGGGCGGCTACGGGGGAGACGGTGGAGTTCGCCGTCGAGCTCACCGGCGCCGCCGAGGTGCCGGGTCCGGGCGACGAGGACGGTGCCGGGCAAGCGCATGTCTTCCTCGAGCCTGACGGGCGCATCTGCTACGACTTCATCGGAATCGACGGCATCGAGCCGGCCAGCGCCGCCCACATCCACGAGGGCGCGTCCGGCGTCGCCGGCGACGTGGTGCTGCCCCTCGAGACTCCCACCGAAGGGTCGCTCGACGCCTGCATCGACGACCAGGCCGAGCTGGCCTCGCGCATCGCAGCCGATCCGGCCGGGTTCTACGTCAACGTGCACAACGCCGAGTTCGAAGACGGCGCCATCCGCGGCCAGCTGGAGAGCTGACGCCGCGGGCCCGGGGTAGGGCGACGGGGTGATCACCCACCCGCCGGCCGTCGCCCTGCGGGGACTGACCAAGCGCTTCGGCGACAAGGTGGCGGTCGACGGCCTCGACCTTGACGTTCCCTCAGGGTGCTTCTTCGGGCTCGTGGGGCCCAACGGTGCCGGCAAGACCACCACGCTGCGTATGGTCACCGGCCTGCTCCGGCCCGACGCCGGCCACATCATCGTCGACGGCCTCGATGTGCGCCACGAGGCGACGGCGGTCAAGGCCCGCATCGGGGTGCTCCCCGAGGACCTGCTGCTCTTCGAGCGCCTCACCGGCGCCGAGCTGCTCACCTACACCGGCCTGCTGCGGGGCCTGGCGCCTGATCTGGTCGAGGCTCGGGCGACTGAACTGCTCGAGGTGCTGGGTCTGGCCGAGGCGGCCGGCACCCTCGTGGTCGATTACAGCCACGGGATGCGCAAGAAGGTGGCCCTGGCCGCCGCCCTGCTGCACGCCCCCCGGGTCCTGTTCCTCGACGAGCCCTTCGAGGCCATCGACCCGGTGTCGTCCCGGGTCATCCGGGCCGTTCTGGAAGGGGCCATCGAGCGGGGGGCGACGGTGGTGCTGTCCAGTCACGTCATGGACCTGGTGGAGCGGCTGTGCGACCAGGTGGCGGTGATGCACGCCGGCCGGGTGGTGGCCGCCGGGCGGCTCGACGACGTTCGAGACGGCCGGAGCCTGGAGGACGCCTTCGTCGACCTGGTGGGTGCCCGCGACCTGGACAAGGGGGCGCTGGGATGGTTCGGACCTTCGCCCGTCTGAAGCTGCGGCTGCTCCGCAACAGCTTTCGGCTGGGCTGGCAGCAGAAGATCGGGCTGGTGCTGGGGATCATCTACGCCGTGCCCCTGGCGCTCGGCGGCTTCGTCGCCCTGGCCTCGCTGCGAGCCGAGCCTGACCTGGCCCGGTCCGTGATCGTGGTCGCCTTCGTTGCTCTCTTCGCTGGCTGGCTGGTGGGCCCGCTCCTCGGCTTCGGCTCTGACGAGACGCTCGACCCGGCCCGGGTGGCGCTGCTGCCCCTGCCTCGCCGGCGCCTGGCCGCCGGGCTCCTGGCCGCGTCCTCGGTGGGGATCGGTGGTGCCGGTACCGCCGTGGTGCTGGCCGGGGCCGTGGTCGGCCTGGCCCCGGCAGGACCGGGGGGCGTGCTGGTCGTGGCCGCCGCGGCCGTCCAGTTCGTCTTGTGCATCGTGGGCGCCCGGACCCTCACGACCGCGCTGTCGGGGGTGTTGCGGTCGCGGCGCGGGCGCGACGTACTCGTCCTGGTCGCCGTGGTACTGGCCGTGGGGTTGCCTCAGATCTTCAACCTGTTGACCAGGAGGGGGGTCGACGCATTGGAGGCCGTGGCCGGCGTGGTGGCGTGGACGCCTCCAGCGCTGGCCGCCCAGGCCGCGCTGGAGGCCCGGGCGGGTGACCTGGTCGCGGCATTGCTGGCTCTGGCCGGCGCGGTGGCGACCATCGGCCTGCTGGCCTGGTTGTGGATGGCCAGCCTGGACCGTTCGCTCACCACCGCCTCGGTGTCGTCGACGGGGAGCAGCCGCCGGGCGGCGCCGGGCTTGTTTCCCACTGGTTGGGCCTGGCTGCCGCGCGACCGGCGGGGCGCGGTGGCGGCCAAAGAGCTGCGGTACTACGGGCGCGACCCGCGCGCCCGGGCCGGCACCCTGATCGTGGTGATCTTTGCCCTGGCCCTTCCGATCGTTGTCGCCATCAGCGGTTGGGGCCGGCAGCCCGAGTCCGTCCTGGCTGTGGGCGTGCTGGCCGCCTGGGTCGGGCTGGGCGCGATCAACCAGTACGGCATCGAGGCCGGAGCGTATTGGATGAACGTGGTCTCGGGCGTCGACGTCGAGGACCACCTGGTGGGCAAGAACCTGGGGTTCGCGCTGTGGACCCTCGCCGTGGTGACGCCCCTGGCCCTGGCCCTGGCGGTCGTGACCGGCGGGTGGCTGTGGGTGCTTCCGGCCGTGCTCATCAGCGCGGGCGTCCTGGGCGTGGCCCTGGGGGTGGGCAACGTGGTCTCCGCCCGTGCCCCCCAACCCATGCCCGCGTCGAGCTCCAACCTGTTCGCAGCCAACAGCGGCCAGGGTTGCACCGCCGGTCTGCTCCAGCTCTTGGCCATCACGGCCCAGGCCGTGCTCCTGGCCCCCGTGGTACTGGGGGTGGGTGCTGCTCTGGCGTGGTGGCCGCCCGGCATCGTCGTGGTGGCGGCGCTATCCGTGCTGTGGGGCTACGGGTGCTGGCGCTTCGGCCTGGCTCAGGCAGTGCGCTGGCTGGCGCCCCGCCAGCCCGAGCTCCTCGATGCGCTGAGCCCCCGTCACGCCGGCTGAGCCGGCCGAGCCGGCCCGTCGTGGCGATGCACCCATGAGACAACGCCTGGCCTACCAGCCCCGGTCGGCCCACTCCGCCAGGTGAGGTCGTTCGGCGCCGATGGTGGTGGCCTCGCCGTGGCCGGGCAGGACGAGGGTCTCGCCGGCCAGGCTGAACAGGCGCGACTCGATGGCCTCGAGGATGGTGGCGAAGCGGGCGGGGTCTCCTCCGGTGGCCCCTGGGCCACCGGGGAACAGGGTGTCGCCGGCGAACACCAGCGGTGCCCCGTCGAGGCGGAAGCACATCGACCCCGGGGTGTGGCCCGGCGTGGCCAGGACCTGGAGGCGGAGGTCGCCTACGGCGATGACCTCGCCGTCGGCCAGGGTGGTGTCGAGGTCGAGGCGAGCGGCGTTGGGAATCAAGGCGACATCGGCGGCCGAGATCCGCACCGGGTAGCCGGCTTGGCGCAAGGCGGGGATGGCCCCCACATGGTCCCAGTGACCATGGGTCTGGAGCACGCCGCCCACGCCGAGAGCGCCAGCTCGTTCCAGGAGCAGGTCGGGCTCGGCGGCGGCGTCGAAGAGCACAGCCTCGCCGGTGCGCCGGCAGCGCAGGATCCACACGTTGGTGTCGAGGCGTCCCACCACCAGCCGGTGGACCTCGGCCCGGTCGTCCTGGTGGTGCGGGGAGGGGAAGCCCATCGGGGCGAGGGTAGCGACAGGAGGCGCTCAGTAGGCTCGGGACCCCATGCTGGTCGTCTTCGCCGTGCTCGCCCTGGTCGTGGTCTTTGTGATCGCGGCGGTGGCCATCGGCCGGGAGTCCAGCCGGTTGTCGGCCGAGGCGCCCCGTCCGGTCTTCGACCTCGACGAGGCCGTCAACTGGGTGGCCAACCGAGTCCCCTTCGAGGTCTCGGCGGTGCTCAGCCACGACGACGTGCGTCGCCTGTTGCGCTGGAACCTGACCGACCTCCAGGAGGCTACGGCGGTGGCCGGCGAGGAGGCCCACGACGGGTCCGACGCCGACACCCTGCCCCCCTCGCCCCTCAATGTAATGGGGGAGCATGAGGCGGTGGCGGCCGTGCGAGTGCGGGCTGAGGCCGAGGGTCTGGAGTACCGCGACTCCCACGTGCAGGCCGTGCTCGGCGCCCACCTGGCCTACCTGGAGGTGATCGGGGCGGTTGGCCCCGCCGAGCTGGTTGAGGCGTCGACGGCGAGTGGCAGCGCCAGCCGGGACGAGCGTGAACTCGATACCGAAAGTGCTGGCAAGGCGGTGGCCGGGAGCGATACCATGAGCGCACCAGAGAAAGGAGGTGGTCCAGCTGAGCAAACCCTGTAGGACCCTGGAGGTGGTTGGCCGCTAGTGCGGCTGCCGGACCACCTGGCGAGTCTTCGCCAACCACCCCCGGACAGTGCGGCCAGGATGTGGTCCACCTGGTATCCAACGCCTGATCGGGTCTATTTTCGGCAACGGTTTCTCTACGCAAGGTGAGGGGGAGTGCTCCGGCCCTCCCCCTCGTGCGTGTAGGGCGAACGGGGAAATGTCCGTCCGCTCCGACGGGGACCGGTAGCGTGGCTCGCGGTGGAGACCGTCATCCGGTCCGAGGGACTGCGCCTCGACGCCCACCTGGCCCAACCGTCGCCCTCGGCCTCGGCTCCCGGTCGTCCCGGCCTGGTCGTCTGCCACGGCTTTCCCACTGGTGCCCTCGGTGGCGCCTCCTCGGGCCTGACCTATCCGGCCCTGGCCGATCGCCTGGCCGCCGAGGCGGGCTGGACGGTGCTGAGCTTCAACTTCCGGGGCACGGGGGCCTCGGAGGGGGACTTCTCCCTCGGGGGCTGGCTCACCGACGTGCGCTCGGCGGTCGATCACCTCCTGGCCGTCGATCTGGTCGAAAGGGTGTGGCTGGCCGGGGCCAGCACCGGTG
>JALZNY010000132.1 GCA_030857525.1 Actinomycetota bacterium | reverse complement strand
CTTCCGCTCCGACGTACCTGCCACCAGTCGACGTGCCCGTCGTCGACGGCTTCCGACCCCCGGCCAACCCCTATGCCTCCGGCAACCGGGGCATCGACTACGCCACCACGCCGGGCCAGGAGGTCCGGACCTCGGCCCCAGGCGAAGTGACCTTTGCCGGGCGCATCGGGCCGTCCCACCACGTGGTGGTGCTGCACCCCGACGGTCTGCGCACCAGCTACTCCTTCCTCTCCTCCACTGCGGTCGAGCAGGGCCAGCAGGTGACAGCGGGAGCGATCGTGGGCACCGCCGGCCCGGTCCTGCACTTCGGCGTCCGCGCCGGGGATCGCTACGTGGATCCGACCTTGCTGCTGGCGGGCGGCCCCGTCGAGGTCCACCTCATCCCCGCCGAGTTGCGCAGACCCCAGGGAACGGCCGAGGAGCGGCGGGGCCTGGTCGACCTGGTCCGCCAGGCCATAGGCGCGTCCTGGCGCGGGATCGGGGCCGGTGCCGACCGGGCCGAGGACCTGGGCGACGAGGCGTGGGCCTGGATGTCCGAAGCCGCCGTGGTGGTCGCCGCCGAGACCCAGTCGCTGGCCGAGCGGGCCGCGGTCATGGGATGGGAGTCGCTGCGGGCCGAGGTGGAGTCGCTGTGGGACCAGACGGTGGTGCTCGCCACCTACGCCAGCCAGCTCCCGGTCTCGCCGCTGTTCCTGGTCCATGTCGTCGAGCAGGCCGAGCGGGCGCAGCGCTTCGGGGATGCCCAGGCCGGCTGCACGCCAGCCGCGGAGCCGCTACCCCCGCCACCGCCCGAGCGCCGCATCGCCGTGCTGGTAGCCGGCTTCGGCTCCTCCTCCGAAGGCGCCGAGGTGCTCGAGGTGGGCACCGCCGCCCTCGGCTACGACGCCGGCGACGTCGCCCAGTTCTCCTATGCCGGCGGGCGTACGCCCGGTACGGGCAACCTCAGCGGCGTGCCCCTCAGCACCTACGGTCCCGAAGACTCCACCGGCGACCTGGAGCTGGCCGGCCGGCGGCTGGGGGAGCTGATCGACACCCTGGCCGCCACCAACCCCGGAGTGCCCATCGACGTGCTGGCCCACTCCCAGGGCGGGGTGGTGGCCCGCCTCGCCCTGGGCGACGATCGGCCCGTCGCCAACCTCGTCACCCTGGGCGCACCCCACCACGGCGCCGACGCGGCCACGGCCAACCGCCTGCTCGGGACCACCGGCGCGGGGGAGCTGGCCCAGACGCTGGCGGGCGAGGTCAGCGACGGGTCGCTCGACGGTGCCTCAACCGCCGCCGCCCAGCTCTCCGAAGACTCGGGGCTGATCGACGAGCTCAACGACAGAGCCCTGCCTGAGCGGACCAGGGTCACGTCGATCGCCGCCCGTGGTGATCTCACCGTGGCCGGGCTGCAGAGCTCACTCGAGGGTGCCACCAACGTCATGGTCCCCGTCGACGGTATGTCGGCCCACACCGAGCTGCCGGGGTCGCCCTTGACCCAGCGCGAGCTGGCCCTCGCCCTGGGCGGGCTGGGGCCAACCTGTCGCGATCTCACTGGCGATCTAGCCCTGGCCGCCGGGATCAGCCTGGGCGAGGACGCCCTCGGCCTGGGCATCGGCTTGGGGGCCATGTGGCTCGACCGCCAGGTCCCCACGCCGGCCGGGACCTTCCGTCGCTCGAAGCCCCCGAGCCCGCCCGCTCCCGGACCTCTGGTGGTCTCGGCCGGCGGGGGTTGAGATGACCGGTATGCTGAGCGCTCCCATTCGGTTCCCTCCGACGCCTGTCGACGGTCGCTCCTGGCGGAGCGCGGCGCCCGGAGCCCGTCAACCGTCCACCCAAGGAGTCACCTATGGCGCCCGTCGTCACCATGAAGCAGCTGCTCGAGGCCGGGGTCCACTTCGGGCACCAGACCCGCCGTTGGAACCCCAAGATGAAGCGGTTCATCTACGGCGAGCGCAACGGCATCTACATCATCGACCTCCAGCAGACCCTGCGTCGGATCGAGACGGCCTACGTCTTCGTGCGCGACCTCGTGGCCGACGGTGGCTCGGTGCTGTTCATCGGTACCAAGAAGCAGGCCCAGGACCCCATCTCCGACGCAGCTGTCGGTTGTGGCATGCCCTTCGTCAACGAGCGGTGGTTGGGGGGAATGCTCACCAACTTCTCGACCATCAGTGGCCGGGTGAAGAAGATGCAGGAGTTCCAGCACATGCGCTCGGTGGGCGACTTCGACGCCATGCCCAAGAAGGAGGCCCTGCAGAAGAGCCGGGAGCTGGAGAAGCTCGAGCGCAACCTCAGTGGCATCCGCGACATGGCCAAGCTCCCCGATGCGGTGTTCGTGATCGACACAAAGAAGGAGCACATCGGGGTCACCGAGGCCAACAAGTTGAAGGTGCCGGTCGTGGCCGTGGTCGACACCAACTGCGACCCCGACCTCATCGACTTCGTCATCCCCGGCAACGACGACGCCATCCGCTCCGGCACCTTGATGTGCCGGGTCATCAGCGATGCCGTCAAGGAGGGTCGCTTCATCGCCGAGCGCCGGGGTACGGCGCCCAAGCCCGTCCCGCCGCCGCCAACGCCCGAGCAGGAGGCTGAGCGCGCCCGCCAGCAGGGCGAGGCCCGGGCCGAGGCCAGTCGCCAGCGCGACGAGCGTGAGGCCCGCCTGGCCGCCGCCGCGTCGGCCCCTGCCCCCGAGTCGGGTTCGCCCGAGGAGACCGACGCGGTGGTGCCCGAGCAGTCCTCGCCCGAGTTGGGCCAAGAGCGCGGGGGCGACCCGGTCCCCTCCGTGACGGCCCCCCCTTCCGACGCCATCGAGCCCAACCCAGGGGCGGTGCCCACCCGCAACGACGACGTCGCCGTGGCCGCTCAGTTCCCCCAGACCCAGCCTGGCTCGGCCCAGGATGCGCCCGTCGGTTCCCACGGAGCGACGGTCGCCCCCGCCGCGGACGACACGAGCGACGAGGCGGGCGAGGACGCTCCCACGCCGCCGGCCACGGCCGGGGCCACCGCCGAGGACCTCGCACCTCCCGCCTCGGCCGAGCCTGAGGGCGTCATGGCCAACCAGCCTCCCACCACCGACGCCCCCACCACCGAGGAGTAGGACATGGCCGACTTCGATGCCAAGGACGTGAAGCGCCTACGCGACCAGACCGGCGCGGGGATGATGGACGCCAAGCGGGCGCTCACCTCGAGCGACGGCGACTTCGAGGCCGCCGCCCGGTGGCTGCGCGAGCAGGGCCTGGCTGCCCAGCAGAAGCGTTCCGAGCGGGAGAACGCCGAAGGGGCGGTTGCTCTGGCCGTCGACGGCGCCGTGGCCGCCATCGTCGAGCTCCGCTCCGAGACCGACTTCGTGGCCAAGTCGCCGGAGTTCACCAGCCTGGCCGACGACCTCGCCGCGGCCGTGGCCGCCAGGGGAGAGGCGGCTGTGAGCGAGCTGGCCGGCCGCCTCGACGACCTCAAGGTCACCCTCAAGGAGAACCTAGAGGTGGGCCAGGTGGTGCGGGTGGAAGCGGCTGAGGGCGACGTCCTCGACACGTACCTCCACGTCCAGAACGGCCGGGGCAAGAACGCCGTGGTGGTGGAGCTGGCCGGGGGAGAGCGGGCCCTGGCCCATGACGTCGCCGTCCACATCGCCTTCGCCCGGCCCCGCTACCTGCACCGTGACGAGTTCCCCCCCGAGGTGGTGGCCGCCCGTCGAGCCGAGCTCGAGGCCCTCTCCCGCAACGAGGGCAAGCCCGAGGCGGCCCTGCCCAAGATCGTCGAGGGCCGGATGAGCGGCTTCTTCAAGGAGGCGCCCGGCGGCGCCCTGCTCGACCAGGCCTTCGTCAAGGACGAGAAGCAGTCGGTGGCCCAGGCCCTCGGCGGCGCCCGCGTCGTGCGCTTCGCCCAGGTCGAGATCTGACCTTCGCCGGAACCGCCGGGGTCCCGTACCGGCGGACTACTTCACCTCCGCGCTGTCGGTGCGCCTCTTGAAGTAGTGGAATGTCAGCCAGCGCCCGCACGGGCTCCAGCCTTGGGCCTCCATGTCGGCCAGCACCGGTCCGCGCCGCACCCGCTGCGGCGCGTGTGCTCCCAGGTCGGGCGGGCTTCGGGCTCCATGAGACGTCGGGCGTGGAGGCCGAAGTCCCGCACCCCGGTCAGCTCCCAGCCGTCGCGGCCGAGGTCGGCCAGGATCTCCACCTCGTCGCGGGCCGTGGCTCGGAACGTGCGGGCTTCGTAGCGTTGCCCAGGGTCGCCTTCGGGCTGGTCGGCGGCCACCAGGGCGGCGGCGTACTGCTCCGGCTCGCCGAACGCCTCGTGCGGTCGATCCCCGCTCTGGGCGAGGTGGTCAGAGATTTCCTCGAGCACCTCGGCGGTGCGGGTCTCATCGAGCCCCCGTCGCCTCAGCGCGTGCTCGAGCTGTTCCAGATAGGTGCGGGCGTCGGTCATGTCAGGTCTCCTGTTCGATCAGCTTCTCGGTCGTGTGGGCGAACGTCCGCCATGCGAGCCCCTGCGTGCGCAACAGCGAGCGCCCGCTCTCGGTCAAGGCGTAGTACTTGCGGCCCGGCCCATGCTCCCCGGGCTCCCAGCGGGCGGTGACGCGTCCGGCCGCCTGGAGGCGGGCCAGCAGCGGGTACAACGTCCCGCCCTTGACGGCGGCGAGTCCGGCCTCCTCCAAGCGGCTCGCTATGGCGTAGCCGTGGCGCTCCTGCTCGGCCAGGGTGGCCAGGACGCAAAGGTCGAGGACACCCCGGAGCCACTGTTGCCGTCGATCGCCCACTATCTAGATAGTACCGCTATCTAGCTGCGCTCGCTACCGTAGTCGTCGCCCTCGGAAAGCCTCCCTGGGGCGCAGGGGTCGGGTAGGTTCTCCCCTGATGATGGACGACGAGCTCGGGGCCGCTCGGTGGAAGCGGGTGGTGCTGAAGTTGTCGGGGCAGGCGTTCTCCGATGCC
>JALZNY010000131.1 GCA_030857525.1 Actinomycetota bacterium | reverse complement strand
GTCATGATGCCTTCTCTCACTCCTGGGCGAATTGTGGAGCCGGAACGCTGTAGAGCAGCGCCGAGGCTCCACAATTGCCGTCCGGGTCAGGCCCAGACGGCGGGTCAGGGTGGCTCTCGGGGGTCCGGGACAGCTGGGCGGCGGCCCCGGCCACCACGGGCAAGGTGTTACGTGGGGGTGGGCAAGGGGCTGGTTCGGGCGGGACGGAGCGCTACTGTGGCGTTAAGTCGATGGGTATCAGCAGCAGTTTGGCGGCCTCGTTGCAGCTGGCGGACGTGGCCATGTCGAAGGGTGATGTCGACGGCGCCGTCGTCCATCTGTCGGCGGCGGCCCGCAACCCGACGGCTGACGAGCACCGGGTGGCGGCGAAGGCCTGCGCTCGCCTGGGGTACCTGTTCGAGAACTTCCTGGGGAACAAGGTGGCCGCCCGGCCCTGGTTCATCCGAGCCATTCGTCTGGTCGAGGACGACGAGCCCTGCATCGAGCAGGGATGGGTGGCGCTCGCCCAACTGGGTTGTGACGTGGACGATCCCGCTGTCCTCCGGGAGCGTGCCGACTTAGCGCTCGACCGTGCCCTCCGCTTCGGCGACGTCGATCTGGAGGTCAAGGCCCTGGCCGACGGTGGCCTCGCCCGAGTGCAGGCCGGCCAGGTGCCCGAGGGGATGGGCATGGTCGACGAGTCCATGGCCTTGGCCTGCGGAGGTGGCACCGAGGACCCCGGTGTCGTGGGCATGTCCGTGTGCTCCTTCTACACGGCGTGTTACTACACCGGCGACTTCGAGCGGGCCGAGGCATGGACCCGGGCGTTCCACCAGTGCGGCATCCTGGGGCCGGCCCCCGGGCCCCAGGCGTTCCTCAGCAGCCACTGCGACAGCGTGACGGCGGCGTTGCTGTGTCACGTCGGGCGCTGGGGCGAAGCCGAGGAGGTGCTTCAGCGGGCGCACGCCGCCATCGAAGAGGCGATGCCCGGTGCCGCCTGGCACACACCCATCGCCCTGGCCGAGCTGCGTATCCTCCAGGGTCGCCTGGACGAAGCCGAAGTGCTCCTGCTCGGCCGTGACGGCCACATCCAGGCGCTGTTGCCCACGGCCCGGCTCTACCTGGCCCGAGCCGACTACGACCTGGCCTGTGCCATTGCCCGGCGAGGTCTTCGCCTGATGGGAGATGACCGGATGCGGGCGGCGACCTTGTTGGGCGTGGTGGTCGACGCCGAGCTCGGCCGGGGCGAACTGGGTCGGGCGATCGAGGCCTCGGCTGACCTCGACGCCCGGATCCAAGGCCTGCCCCTGCCCGCGTTGAGCGCCCAGGCGGCTTTGACGCGGGCGCGCCTGCGGGCGGCGACGGGGAACCATGCTGACGCTGCGGACGCCCTGCGCCAAGGCCTCGACGGGCTGGCCGGCGTCGACCTGCCCCTGCTGGCCTTGTCGCTGCATCTGGATCTCGCCCTTCTGCTGGAAGCCACTGATTCGGCCGAAGCGGTGGTCGAGGCTCGCGCCGCCGCCGCCCTGCTGGGCCGCCTCGACGTGGTGGTGGCCTCGGAGCACGCCGAGCTGCTGGCCAGGCTCGGAGTGCGCACCACCACCCGTCCCAGCGCCGCGGGGTGCCGGGTGGCGACGCTCGAGCACGACGGCGGGTGGTGGATCGTCGGCTGCGGCGACGCCAAGGTCCGCCTGCGCGAGACGAAGGGCCTGCGCTACCTGGCCGAGCTCGTGGCTCATCCGGGAGGGGAGCGCCACGCCCTCGATCTGGTGGACCTGGTCGAAGGCGTAGCGGTCGTGGGTGCCGACCGACACCGGCTGGGCGACGCCGGACCCTCGATGGATGCCCACGGGCGAGCGGTCTACCGGCGACGGGTGGCCGAGCTACGCGACGAGGTCGAGGACGCCCTGGCTGTGGAGGATGACGACCGGGCCATGCGGGCGCAGACCGAGCTGGACTCGGTCGTGGCCGAGCTGGCCCGGGCGTTCGGTCTCGGCGGACGTGACCGGCGGGCATCCTCGTCCGCCGAGAAGGCCCGCCTCAACGTCACCCGCGCGCTGCGCTCGGCCCTGGCCCGGTTGGCGGAGGCGCTCCCCGAGGCTGGTGCCGTGCTCGATCGCCGGGTCCGGACCGGCTACTTCTGCGCCTACGAGCCCCACTCTGACGACGAGGTGACGTGGCGTGTTCACCCCTGAGTGAACGGAGAAGGCCTGTGATGAACGCCCTCAAAGCATGGAGACCAAGCTTGACGAGATCGCCGACGGAATCTACCGGATCAGCACCTGGGTGCCAGAGGTGGTGCCTCCTGCCGGCTTCACCTTCAACCAGTTCCTGATCGACGCCGAGGAGCCGCTCCTCTTCCACACCGGGCCTCGGGGGATGTTCCCTCTGGTCGCCGAGGCGGTGGCCAAGGTCGTGCCCGTCGAGTCCATGCGCTGGATCACCTTCGGCCACGTCGAGGCCGACGAGTGCGGCTCGGTGAACATGTGGCTGAAGGCCGCCCCCCAAGCCCAGGTGGCCCATGGCGCGCTCGGCTGCGAGGTGTCGCTGGACGACATGTGCGACCGGCCACCCAGGCCGATGGCCGATGGGGAGGTGATCGACCTCGGTGGCAGGCGGGTCCGCCACATCGACACCCCACACGTCCCTCATGGCTGGGAGGCACGCGTGCTCTTCGAGGAGACGACCAACACCCTGCTGTGCGGGGACCTGTTCTCCCAGCTCGGCGGGGGAGCCACGGCCATGACCAGCGACGACCTGGTGGAGCCGGCCATGGCGGCGGAGGCGATGTTCCGTGCCTCTTCGATGGCGCCGACCACCGCCGAGGTGATGCGCCGCCTGGGCGACCTGGCTCCCACCACCCTCGCCATCATGCACGGCACCTCGTTCCAGGGCGACGGGGCCAGGGCCCTCTACGACCTGGCCGGCGCCTACGAGGAGGAGTACCTCCGGCCGTCGAGGTGACCGGGGATTCCGATCGGTCCCAACCGGCCGGGCCAGCGCCGTTGACCCCGCCACCGCTCGGGAACCGTCAGGGGGGTCGGTCCTACGAGATGCCTTCTCACTCCCAGCGGAAGCGCCAGGCGGCGAGGGCGGGGGCGACCACGGCCCAGGCGGCGAGGACCAACCAGGGGCCGGTGGGAACCGTGGCCGGGGCCGACAGGGCGGCGCCGAGGGCCTCGGTGAGGGCGGCGGCGGGGAGCAGGTGGGCGACGGCCTCCAGGCCGGCGGGCAGGCGGTCGAGGGGGAAGACCATGCCCCCCAGCAACAGCAGCACCAGGTACAGCCCGTTGGCCGCAGCCAGGGTGACCTCGCCTCGCAGGGTGCCGGCCATGAGCAGGCCGATCCCGGCAAAGCCCACCGTGGCCACCAGGATGGTGCCGGCGGCCAATGCGGCGCTGCCCTCGGGGCGCCAGCCCAGCACGGCGGCCACGGCCACCAGCACCACCACCTGGAGGGCCTCGACGACGAGGACGGCGGCCGTCTTGGCCACCAGCAGGGCGGGCCGGCCGAGCGGGGTCGAGCCCAGGCGCTTGAGGACGCCGTAGGAGCGCTCGAAGCCGGTGGCGATGGCCAGGCTCACCATGGCCGTAGACATCACGGCCAGGGCCAGGATGCCGGGAGCCAGGAAGTCGACGGGCTCGCGCACCCCGGCCGGCAGGGGCAGCACGTCGACCACCGAGAAGAACACCAAGAGCACCACCGGGATGCCCAGCGTGAGCAGCACCGATTCGCCTCGGCGCAACGTCAGGGTCAGCTCTACCCGGGTCTGGGCGACGACTGCGGCGGCGTTCATGGGGTGGTCTGGCCGGGGCCGTCGCGGTTGGAGTCGTCGCGATCGGACCCGGTCAGGCGCAGGAAGACGTCCTCCAGGGTCTGGCGCCCGGCCCGTAGGTCGGCCAGGGGCAGGTCGGCCTCGGCCAGCCAGGCGGTGAGGGCGGCCACGGCGGCGGGGGTGGGGGCGGTGGCCACCCGGTACTCGCCTGGCGTCACCTCGTCCACCCGCGCACCGAGGGTGATGGACAGTGCGGCCGAGTCCAGTCCCGGTGGGGCGCCGAAGCGGATCTCCTGGCTGGGTCCCTCGCTCTTGGTGAGCTCGGCCGGGGTGCCGGCGGCTACGACCCGACCCCGGTCGACGATGACCACCCGATCGGCCAGGCGCTCGGCCTCCTCCAGCTCGTGGGTGGTCAGCACCACGGCGGCGCCGCCGGCGGCCAGGTCGCGCACCACCTGGCGCACCACCTGGCGCCCGCCCGGATCCACCCCGGCGGCGGGCTCGTCGAGGAAGGCCACCTCGGGCCGGCCCACGATGGCCAGGGCCAGCGACAGTCGCTGTTGCTCGCCGCCCGACAACGTCCGCCACGTCGAGGTGGCCACCGACGACAGCCCCACCCGCTCGAGCAGCCCGTCGGGGTCCTCGGGGTCGGGATAGAAGGAGGCGAAGAGCCGTAACGCTTCGCGGGGCCGGATGCCCGGGTAGACGCCGCCCTGCTGCAGCATGACCCCCAGGCGGGGGGTGAGAGCGGCGTGGTCGGCGATCGGGTCGAGGCCGAGCACCGAGACGCTGCCCGCGTCGGGCCGGCGGTAGCCCTCCAGGGTCTCCACCGTGGTCGTCTTGCCCGCCCCGTTGGGCCCGAGCAGGGCCAGCACCTGGCCGGCGTGGGCCTCGAAGCTCACCCCGTCGACCGCGGTGACCTTGCCGTGGCGCACCACCAGCCCCTCGACCGAGACGGCAGGCACGGCAGGCTCAGCGGACATCGGCCCGGACGCTACCGGCCGGCCTCACCGCCGAACGAAGAGGGCGGGAGGGTCGGCGGCCTACTACCGTCGCCGGATGCTCGACATCCGCCGGGTCCGCAGCGAGCTCGGCGTGCTCAAGGCCGGGTTGGCCCGCAAGGGGGTCGACCCCGGAGAGGTCGACCGCCTGGCCGCGGTCGACAGCCGGCACCGTCGCCTGGCCGAGCAGCGCGACACGCTGCGGGGCCAGATCAACCAGGTCTCCAAGGAGGTGGGCCGGCTGCGCCAGGCCGGCGACCACGAGG
>JALZNY010000001.1 GCA_030857525.1 Actinomycetota bacterium | reverse complement strand
CCCTCGGCCTGGTCGTCGACGCCTACGGGCTCCTCTCGGTGTGTGCCGACCGCCGCCCTGCTGCGGACGAGCTCGGCCTCGGCGTGGGCGACAGCGTCACCCTGGGCCAAGTCGACGGCCCCGGGAGCATCCGCGGAACGTCTGCTGTGGCCACCTCGGCCTCGACGACTCCCTCGACGCTCACGATCCGCCCGTCCACCGAACGCCGACCGACGTGAGGCCGGCCACCACCATCGCCGTAGCCCTCCTGCTCCTACTCATCCTGGCCGCCGGCGTAATCCAATTCGTAGCCCTGACCTGAGCCAGGCCTTCGGCCACCCGGCGCCGAAGGCGGCCGGTGCGGAGTTGGCCGCTGGCCACACCAGCCGCCGAAGGCGGCCCCACTGCAGGAAGTTGGCCGCTGGCCACACCAGCCGCCGAAGGCGGCCGCCCCTGGATGGCGCCCCAGCGGGCGAAGCCCGCCAAGGAAGTGGTCAGCGCTCCACAGCCAAACTCGGTCGAACGGAGTGAGCGAAGCGAACGAGTGAGACCGAATCGCTAGAAGAGCGTTCTACAGAGGCGGGTGATCTCGCGCTCCAGGGACTCGAGGCCCTCCACCTTGCCGAGCACCAGGGAGACGCCCACCTCGCCGGCCCGCCGCTCGAGCTCAGGGTCGACGAACGCGGTGTAGAGGATCATCACCAAGTCGGGATGTCCGGCTCGGATGCGCGCCGCCGTCTCCAGGCCGTCGAGGGTGGGCATCTTGTAGTCGATCACGGCGACGTCGATCGCCACCTCCTCGACTCGCTCCAAGGCTTCGGCTCCGCTGGCCGCCTCGGCCACCACCGAGAAGCCGTCGAGGTCGAGCATGTTGCGCAGCATGCGCCGGACATGGTCGGTGTCGTCGACCACCATGACCCGGATCGGCTCGTCCATGCACCCCTGACGCTACCGGTGCCCGGTGGTCCCCCACCGACCACCCGCCTCCCGCTGCTACGGTCTCATCGCGGAACTCCTCCTCGTCGTCAACCCTTCGGCCTCAGCCGTCACCGCCCGGGCTCGGGTGGTGATCCACAAGGCGCTCGCGGCCGACCACAACGTCGAGCTGGTCGAGACCAGCCGTCGGGGCCACGCCACCCGCCTGGCCCAGGGAGCGGCGGCCGCAGGCACCGATGTCGTCGTCGTCCTCGGAGGCGACGGCACGCTCAACGAGGCGGCCAACGGCCTGGCCCGCTCCGAGACGGCCATGGCCGTGCTGCCCGGCGGCTCCACCAACGTGTTCGCCCGCACCCTGGGCCTGCCCAACGATCCCATCGAGGCCACGGCCGCCGTGCTCGAGGCCCTGGACGCGCGTGCGGTGCGCCAGGTCGGCCTGGGCTCGGTGAACGGGCGCTACTTCCTGTTCCACACCGGCATCGGCTTCGACGCTGCCGTCGTCGCCCAGGTCGAGCGGCGGGCCGCCCTCAAGCGCTACGCCGGCCATCCCCTCTACGCCTACGCCACCCTGTCGACCTGGTTCCGCCACTACGACCGCAGCCGTCCCCGCTTCGCCCTGCACTTCCCCGGAGGAGCGGTGGTCGACGACGCCTACTTCGCGGTGTGCGCCAACACCGACCCCTACACCTTCATGGGCAAGCGGCCCCTGCACCTGACCCCCGACGCCACCTTCGACCGGGGCTTGGCCACCTTCACCCTGCGCTCCCTGTCGCTGGGCAGCGTCGCCACCGTGGTCGGCTCGGCCCTACTGCGAGGCAGTCGGGCCCGGCGCCACCGCCTCAGCGACTACCGCAGTGACCTGTCGGAGGTGACCGTACGAGGCCACGGTCCCTTCCCCTACCAGGTCGACGGCGACTACCTGGGCGAGGTCGATGAGCTGGTCTTCCACCACGAACCCGACGCGCTACGCCTGGTGATGCCGGACTGATCAGCTTCTCACCCTTGCGTCCCGAGAGTTCCGCTCGGTACGATCGACGCCGTCGCCCACCGGTGGCCGGGATCCACCGACGGGAATGTGAACGAAGTCACGACATGCAGGGGGAGCAATGGCGTTGACCGCGAGCGGGTTCGATTCTTGGGCGTTGGACGAATGGCGGGGCCATGCGTTGTGTCGGGATGCCGATCCCGACCTGTTCTTCCCCATCGGTACCACCGGCCCAGCCGTCTCCCAGATCGAAGCGGCCAAGATCGTCTGCCGGCGCTGCCCGGTGCAGGCGCCCTGCCTCGAGTTCGCCCTGGCCACCAACCAGGACTCCGGAGTGTGGGGCGCCGCCTCCGAGGAGGAGCGCCGGATGCTGCGGAAGCAGCGTCGCCGAGCCAGCTGAACAAACCGCACGGGAGGCGACGGTCAGGTAGGCGTCGACGTCGTCGCGGACACCAGCGGGACCCGCACCTCGACCACGGTGCCCGAACGACCGGCGCCGTGTTCGTCGTCGGCTCGGCTTCCCATGGTGATCGACCCCTCGATCTGGGTGGTCACCAGGCTGCGCACGATCGACAGACCTAGGCCCTTGGCGGACTCGACGCTGAAGCCGGGAGGCAGGCCGACGCCGTCGTCGCTGACGCGCAGCATCAGCTCCGCGCCGTCGTTGTGGAGCTCGACGGTGACGCGGCCGGCGCCCTGGTCCTCCCCGGCGCCGTCACCACCCGGCGCAAGGGCGCTCGGCGAGCGGTCAACCTCGACGGGAAAGGCGTGGTCGGCGGCGTTCTGGAGCAGCTCGGTGAGCACCACCGCCAGGGGTGTCGCCACCCGGGCCGGGAGCCTCCCGGGGTTGCCCTCCACCCGGAAGCGCACCGGGCGCTCAGGTGACACCAGGCTCTCTTCGACGGTGCGCACCAGGGGTCGGACGATGTCGTTGAAGGGCACGTCGCCGCCGCCCTCGCGCGAGAGCGTCTCGTGCACCAAGGCAATGGAGCGAATGCGCCGGACCGACTCCTCGATGGCCCCCTTGGCCTCCAGCGAGGTGAGCCGGCGACCCTGGAGGCGCAATAGGGAAGAGATGGTCTGCAGGTTGTTCTTCACCCGGTGGTGGATCTCCTGGATGCTGGCGTCGAGGGAGACGAGCATCCGATCGCGACGACGCAGCTCGGAGATGTCGCGCAACAACAGCAGGGCCCCGCTGGCATGGGCCCCCTCGAGCAGGGGCAGACAACGCAGGAGCACGGTGATCTCGTCGCCCCGCTCGATCTCCTCGGTGACCGGCCCCTTGATGGCGAAGGCGGTGCGCACCACGACCTCCTCCAGGCCGAGGTCGCCCAACCGCTCTCCCTCGGCGTTGGCGTGGACACCGAGGCGGTGCAGGGCGGAGACGGCGTTGGGCGAGGCGTAGACGACCCTGCCCTCGGCGTCGAGGACGAGGGCGCCGTCGCCCACCCGGGGCGCCTCCTCGGTCTCGGTGTCGGCGACGGCGAAGGGGAACGTGCCGTCGGCGATCATCGCCGCGAAGCGGTGGAACACCGAGACGTAGATACGCTCGAGCTCACCAGGCTGGCGCCCGAGCGACGGCGCCGACTCACGGCTGCACACCGCCACCACGGCGCCGTCCCAACGCACCGGGATGGCGAGCACCTCTACCCGCGCCGGCTCGCCGGCGAGTGTCACCTCGCCCTCGACGATCTCCCCCTCGAGGAAGGCCCGGGCCACCACGGGCCGCTCGAGGTGGTCGACCTCGGTGCCGACGAAGTCGCTGCGGTACACGGTCTGGTTGGTGGTGGGACGGACCTGGCCGGCGACGACGAAGCTCGTCCCCTCGCTGCCGGCCAAGGGCACGAACAGGAGCAGGTCGGCGAAGCACAGGTCGGCCAGGGGACCCCACGAGGCCACCAAGCGGTGGAGGTGGGCCAGGGCTGGGCCCTCGATGCCCCCATGGGTCCGAGCCAGCTCGGCCAGCGCAACCACGTCAGCGCCCTTCTATCGCCGGCACGACCGGGTCCGGCGTGGAGGCCGGTGTGGTGATGGGCACCGGACGCCCTCGGCGCTCCCGGTACGCCGCCAGGCGGTCGTAGCCGGCCGTGGCCAGCAAGGTGGCCAGGGCGCCCCGGTGCTCGGCCACATCGGCCAGGCGGTGGGCGTCGGAGGCGGTGGTCACCGGAACGCCCGCGGCATGGAAGCGCTCGAGCAGGGCTGGCGCCGGGTAGGCCTCGCCCACGGGCTTGCGCCAGCCCGCCGACGACACCTCGGCGGCCATCCCCGAGCGGGCGGCGGCCTCGGCCATGCGGTCGTAGAACTCGTCGGGCACAGCGGGGCGCCGTCCCGTGATCTTGCACAGGTCGGGATGGGCGAGCACGTCGCACACCCTGGAGTCGGCCAGCTCCTCCAGCGCGGTGGTGTAGGCGTCCCACACCGACTCGATGCTGCGCACGTCCCACTCAGCCACGAACGGGGCCGGGGCGAAGTTGTCGAAGCCCCAGGCTCCCACCCAGTGCACCGAGCCCAGCAACACGTCGAAGGGGTACCCGGCCAGCAGCTCGGCGACCTGGTGCATGCGCCCGGCGTAGTGGTCGACCTCGAGGCCGAGGACCACAGGCAGGCCCGCGGCCTTGGCCGCCAGCACCACCTCGACGTACTGGTCGAGGTCGCCGCCCTGCTCGCTGGCCCACCAGGCGGCCATGTCCGGGACCAGCGCCGGCTCGTCCAGCTCGGCCCACCACCCGCCGAGGAGGGCGTCGGCCTGGCGGAAGCGGAACAGATGCTCGGTCAGGGCGATCTCGTCCACCCCCGCGGCCTGGGCTCGCTCGCAGTAGGCCGCCACCCGCTCGAGGGTCGCCTCGAGGGGACGGGGCCCGTGGGGCCACAGGTGCAGGTGGTAGTCGAGCACGAACGAAGGCTACGAGGCGGACCGGCTCGATTGTTGGACGATCGGTGTTGGTGAGCAACATCGATCGTCCAGGAATCCGCAGTCCGCCCTCAGCGGCGCAGCTCCTGGCCCAGGCGGGCCAGGCCGGCGAGGTCGAAGATGTCGGTGTCGAGCGACGGGACGGTCGTGACCAGGGCGGGGTCGACGCCCAGCTCCGCCCGCTGCTCGGCCTCGCGCTTGGCCACCACCGCGAAGTTGCGGAAGCTCTCGCCCAGCTCTTCGAGGACACTGGCGATGAGCGCCGGCGAACCCGGGGAAGCCTCGAGCGCGGCCAAGGTATCGGCCAGCTCCTGGGGACGGGCGCGCAGCTCTCGGGCCGCTTCGGTGGCCCCGCCCTCGAGCAGACCGGTCGGGAGCACCCGGTTGAGCACCACGGCGCCCAGGTGGAGGCGCTTGGCCGCCAGCACCTCGACGAATCGGCGGGCCTCCTGGGCCGGCGCCGCCTCCAGGGTGGTCACCACCACGAAGCTGGTGCGACGGTCCTCCAGCACCTGCTCCACCGCCCGGGCCCGGGTCACGAACCCCCCGTACATCGACTGGAACAAGATGAAGAACTCGGCCACGTCGCTGAGGAAGGCTGAGCCGAGGGCCCGGTCGGCGATCTGGTAGAAGGGCCGGGATGCGGCGTTCAACAAGCGGCTGCGGTAGGGGACGAGCAGCCACCGCAGCAGCCGGCTGGAGAAGAAGTCGGCCATGCGCTCGGGCGCTTCGAGGAAGTCGATGGCATGGCGCGTGGGAGGGGTGTCGACCACGATCAGGTCGTAGACACCCGAGGAGTGGAGCTCGTAGAGGCGCTCCATGGCGATGTAGTCGTGGCTGTGCACGAACTTGCCGGTGACGTTGCGGTAGAGGGGGTTGGCCAGGATGGCGTCGCGGGTGGCGGCGTCGGGGGCATGGCGACGGACGAGCTCGTCCCAGCTCTGCTTGGTGTCGAGCATGGCCGCCCACAGCTCTCCCCGGGGCTCCAGGCCGGCGTCGACGAAGGCGTCCCGGCTCACTCTGGTCTCGGCGTTGCCCAGCGCGTCGAGGCCCATGGCCGATGCCAGGCGACGGGCCGGGTCGACGGTGAGCACGAGGACCTTGGCTCCCAGGTCGGCGGCGGCCACGGTGGCCAGGGCGGCGGCCGTGGTGGTCTTGCCGACCCCGCCCGAGCCGCACACCACGATGATCTCCTTGGCCGCCAGGAGCTGCTCCACGCCGGCGCCGTCCATGGTCAGGAGATCTCGGCGGCCAGCGACTCGGCCACCTGGTGGGTGGCTCGACGCCCGTGGCTGCGGCTGAACAGCTCGGGCACGTACAGGATCGGTCGGGTCGCGGCGGGGCGGGAAGCCAGGCCCTGGCGGAGGCGGACCAGGTGGGCGGCCCGGGTCCGGCGCAGACGCACGGCCAGGCGGGCGGCGTCGAGGACCGGGGCCACGGGATGACCCACGGCGCTGGTCAGAGCCGCCGTGGTGGCGGAGTCACCCAGGTGGTCGAAGACCTCCTCCTCGGCCCGGCCGAACAGCTCAGGCAGCACCCGGTTCACGACCACGGCGGCGAGGTCGACGCCAGTGGTGGCCAGCTCGTCAACCAGCTCCAAGCTCTCGGTCACCGGCATCTCCTCGGGAGCCGCCACCACCACGACCCCGGTGGTGGCCGGCTCGCCGAGGAGCTCGAGCATCCACCCTGTCTGCTCTCGGACCAGGCCGACCGACAGGAGCTCGTTGATGGCCTGGGGGGCCCGGAGTTGGCCCACGATGTGGCCAGAGGCGGCCGCGTCGACGACGACGAGATCGTAGTGGCGCTGGCGCACCTCCCAGGCCAGCTTGCCCACCGTGAGGATCTCCTTGATGCCCGGCGCGGCGTTGGCCAGGAAGTCGAAGGTGCGGGCCATGGCTCCCAGGCGTGACAGGCGGGGAAGCTTGAGCTGGACGGCCAGGTACTCCCGCAGCGACGCCTCGGTGTCCATGGCCATGGCGAAGAGCCCGGGCTGGAGCTCACGGGCCTCGAAGGCCAGCGGGCTGGTCTCGTAGGCCCCGGCCAGGTCGCCCTTGGAGTCGACCTCGCAGACCAGCGTGCGCCGACCTTCCCTCACCGCCAGCAGGGCCAGCGCGGCGGCGACGGTGGTCTTGCCCACGCCTCCCTTGCCGGTGACGAACAGCAGCCGCCGGTCGAGCAGCCCGATGGTCACCCGGTTACCCGGTCAACGTGATCAGCTACCGCCGAAGCCGATCCGGCGCTCGTCGTGAGGGCTGCCGATCTCGACGTACGCCACCTTGGCCACCGGGACACCGACCTGGCGACCCTTGCGGTCGGTGAGCCACAGCACCCCGTCGCTCCCGGCCAACACCCCGTCGATCTCACCCCTGAGCTTGGTCGCGTCGGCGTCGTCGCCGAGCTCCACGTCGATCTCCTTGGGCGAGTAGGTCACGCCGATGCGTACGTCCACGGCGCCATAGTAGGGGGCGGCGAGCCCCTCCCGTTCTTTCGGCTGTGAGTCCCGACCGTTGGGACTGAGCGACGAAAGAACGGGGGGGGCTAGACCACCCGGAGGCCGGGATGGTCACGGCGGGTGGGGGCGAGCTCCTCGTCGATGCGGCGGGCGATGCCGGCGAAGGCCCGAGTGGTTGCGCCCTCCGGGTCGGAGACGGTGATGGGTCGCCCGGCGTCGCCCCCCTCGCGCAGCTCGGCCACGAACGGGACCTGGCCGAGAAGGGGGACGTCGAGGCGCTCCGCCAGGGCCTGGCCGCCACCGGCGCCGAAGAGCTCGTAGCGGGTGCCGTCGTCGCCGGTGAACCAGCTCATGTTCTCGATCACTCCGCGCACGTCGATGCCGATCTGCTCGCTCTGGAACATCAGGCCGGCCCGCTGGGCCACCCGCTGGGCGGCGGGCTGGGGCGTGGTCACCACGTAGGCCTCCGACCGAGGCAGGAACGACGCCAGCGACAGCGAAATATCGCCGGTGCCAGGGGGCAGGTCGACCACCAGGTAGTCGGGCTCGCCCCACCAGAAGTCGGTGAGGAACTGCTCGAGGGCCTTGTGCAGCATCGGGCCTCGCCACACCACGGGCTGGTCCTCGCGCACGAAGAACCCGATGGAGGCACATGCCACCCCGTGGGCCTCGGGAGGGAGCACCAGCCGGTTGCCCAGCACGGTCGGGGACCGGGTGATGCCGAGCATGGCGGGGATCGAGAAGCCCCAGACGTCGGCGTCGACCACGCACACCCGCCGGCCCCGCCGGGACAGGGCGATGGCCAGGTTCACCGTGATCGACGACTTGCCCACGCCCCCCTTGCCCGAGGCCACCAGCAGCACCCGCGTACGCGACCCGGGAGCGGCGAAGGGGATGGGCGTGGAGCGCTCGGCCTCCAGGCCGCGGGCCAGCTCGTCACGTTCAGGGTCGGTCATGGGGGTGAGCTCGACGTGCAGAGCGGGGGCGCCGGCCAGGTCGGCCAAGGCCGCCCTGACCCTTCCCTCCAGCGCCGGCGCCGCCTCGGGCGCGACCAGGGCCACCTCGACCTCTACGCTGCGTCCGTCGACCCGCAGCCGGCGCACCAGGCCCAGCTCGACGACGCTGCGGTGGATCAGCGGATCCTCGACGGGCCGGAGCGCGTCGAGGACCTGGTCTTCGGTGAGGGGCATGGCGAGGTGCCTCCGGTCGGGGGCGGGGGTGGACGGTAGAGTAGCGGTGTGGCTCCCGAGCTCCCGGCCGCGGTTGGTGTGGAGGTCGAGCCCCCAGGCCCGGTCTCGTTGTCGGCCGACGACTTCTCGGCGGCGGTCACCGCCATCACCTCGGCCTTCGGGGACCCCACCCGGCGTCAGATCTACCTGTTCGCCCATGAGCGCGACGAAGGCGTCACCGCCTCGGAAGTAGCCGAGCGCTTCGAGCTTCACGCCAACGTGGCCCGCCACCACCTCGACAAGCTCGCAGCCGGCGGGTACCTCGAAGTGCAGGTGGGCCGGTCGACCAACGGGGCGGTGGGACGGCCGTCCAAGCGCTACCGGGCCACCGCCACCGAGGTCGCCCTCGACTTCCCCGTCCGCCACGACGATCTGATGATCGCCCTGTTGGGTCGGGCCCTCGAGCTGTTGCCCCGCCCCGTGGCCGAAGCCATGGCCGAAGAGGTGGGCGAGACCTACGGGCGGGCCATGGCGGCTTCGGTGACGTGCGAGGGCGGGGGGCAGCGGTCGTTTCGCCGGGCTCTGCACGCGGTGGCCGACGCCCTCACCGCCCACGGCTTCGCCGCCCACGCTGAGGGCCGCGGCGACGCCCTGCGCATCGTGTCCGACCACTGCCCCTTCGGGGGGGCGGCGGTGGCCTCCCCCGTCATCTGCGCTGTCGACCGGGGCATGGTCCGGGGCATGCTCGCGGCCCTCTACGGCGACGCCGTGGCCGAGACGGCCGCCTCCCGGGCCTTTGGCGACGACACCTGCGTCACCGCCGTCCGGGGCTGAGCGCCTGCGCAGCATCCGTTCTTTGTCGACTCAGTAGTGGCAAGCACTGCTGAGCCGACAAAGAACCAAGGCGGTGGGAGGGGGCGGCACTACCTCGATCACGCCTCTACGTCGCCGTGCCGGCCCGAAGGGGTCGAGGCCATGGTGGCCTGGCTGGGGGCGGCCGGTGACCCCGGCCGGGTCCACGCCGAGGGCCAGGCGGCCCGGGTGGCGGTGGAGGTGGCCCGGGAGCAGGTGGCGGCCCTGTTCGGGGCCCGACCCCGGGAGGTGGTCTTCACCAGTGGGGGGACCGAGGCCGTGGTCACGGCCACGTGGATGGCCACCGAACGGGGCGACCACGTGGTGGTCTCGGCGGTCGAGCACTCCTGCGTGCGCGAGGCCTCGGCCCGTCACCGCATGAGCGAGGTGGGTGTCGACCGAACGGGGAGCGTCGACCCCGACCAGGTGATGGCAGCGGTAGAGCCCGGGACCGCGCTCGTCCACCTCCAGTGGGCCAACCACGAGGTGGGCACGCTCCAACCCGTGGAGGAGGTGACAGCCCGCTGCCGGGAGCGGGGCGTACTCACCCATGTCGACGCGGTGGCCGCCGCCGGCCACGTCCCCGTCGACTTCCGGGCCTCGGGCGCCGACCTCATGAGCGTGTCGGCCCACAAGCTCGGCGGGCCGCCCGGGGTGGGCGCCCTCCTGGTACGCCGGGGGCTGCGTCTGCGTCCGTTGCTGGTGGGGGGTGACCAGGAGCGGGCCCGGCGGGCCGGCTACGAGAACGTCCCCGCCATCGCCGGGTTCGGGGCCGTGGCCGAGCACTTGGCGGCAGGTGGCCGGGAGGCCGAAGCCGGTCGGGCCCGGGCTCAAACGGATCGCATAGCGGCCGCGGCGGCCGCCGGTCACCTCGGCCCCGGGACAGAGGTGCTGGGAGATGCCGACCGGCGTCTCCCTCACCTGATCTGCCTGGGCCTGGCCGGGGTGGAGGCTGAGCCCGTGCTGCTGGGCCTCGACCAGGCCGGCATCGCCGTGCACTCCGGTAGCTCGTGCTCCTCCGAAGCGCTGGAGCCGTCCCCCGTGCTGGAGGCCATGAGCATCGACGCCTCCCGGTCGCTGCGGGTCTCGGTGGGCTGGTCGAGCGTCGACTCCGACGTCGACGCCTTCCTCGCCACCCTGCCCGCCGTGCTCGACCGTCTCCTGGCCCTGGGCCGGTAAAGCTCGGCCGGCTCGGGGTCGATACGAACCAACGATGGACCCGTGTCGTGGCGGCCTCAGCGTCACCCGAACGGGGTGTCCCGGTGACGGTCATCGACCGAGCGGTACCGGGCAACCATGTCGTGCTCCGCGTCGACGCGCACGCGGTCTGGACGACCGGGGCGCTCAAGTCCGGGATCGATCCCAAAGCCAAGCCCCGACAGTCGAGGCCGGTCGGAGCCCTCGACGGAGTCCCCCGGCCCGGGATGGACGCGGCCGCTACCCGACGAGGTGCTCCTTCGCCGTCTCGGCCACCAGGTGCTCGGCCACCGCCTTGATGCCTCCTCGCTCGGCGGCCGCCCGCTGGCGTCGGGCGCCGCTGCCCTGGGCTAGCTGGCGCCTCACCAGCGAGGCGACCTCGTCCCACTCGCCGTGGCCCTCCAGGTCGTCACGCAACAGATCGAGCAGGCGCTCGACCACCTCGGCAGCCGGGACGGGACGGGAACCGGCGAGGTCGACCAGGTCGCCGTCGAGGCCATGGCGCGAGGCCTGCCAGCGTGCGGCTCGAGCGACCTCGGGCCGGGGATGGTCGAACGGCTCGTCCCGGCCGAGCCGGCCCTGGATGGTGCGGACCAGTGAGCGCACCAGGCCGGCCAGCATCACCGCTTCGTCGACGCTGGGGCACACGTCGGCCACGCGGAACTCGAGGGTCGGGTAGCGCGCCGACGGGCGCACGTCCCAGTACAGGGCCCCGGCATCACGGATGACGCCGGTGGCCAGGAGGTCGGCGAGCACGGCGTCGAAGGCAGGCCGCGACCCCAGGGGCAGGGGCGTCCCCGTGGTCGGCCAGCGGTCGAAGACGGCGGTGCGAAAGCCGGCGTAGCCGGTGTCCTCGCCCTCCCAGTAGGGGGAGTTGGCACACAGGGCGAGCAGCACGGCCAGCCACGGGCGGGTGCGGTCCATGATCCGCACGGCCTCGTCGGGATCAGGAACGCCCACGTGCACGTGGCAGGCGCACACGAGCTGCTCCCGGGCGAGCTGGCGGTAGTCGTCGGCCAGCTGCTGGTACCGGGCCCTGGGGGTCACCCCCTGCTCCTGCCAGGTGGAGAAGGGGTGAGTGCCCGACGCCATGATGCGGGCTCCACCGGCTTCAGCCGCGCCCGCGAGCCCGTGACGTAGCCGGGTCAGCTCGGACCGGACCTCCTCGAGGGTCTCACAGACCTGGGTCTCCGCCTCGATCTGGGCGTCGAGCAACTCGGCCGCCACCTGGTCGCCCAAGGCGAGGCGAGCCGGCCCGAGGACGCTGCGCACGGCCGAGCGCAGCGCCAGCGACTCGGCGTCGACGACGTGGAACTCCTCCTCCACGCCCACGGTGAAGGCAGGCGTCGACACTGGCTCTCGCCTTTCCCACTGCCGCGATTGCCTACCCCCGCGTGGTGACGTCCCTGTGGGCGCCGTCTTCCTGGTGGGCCCGGAGCTGTGCGCCTACGCTCTCTCCCGATGAGCGTCCACCTCGTGCGCCACGCCAAGGCTGGCGACCGGTCCGAGTGGGACGGTCCTGACGAGCTGCGGCCGCTTTCCAACAAGGGCGCCGGCCAGGCTGCGGCCCTGGCCGAGCTGCTGGCCGCCGAACCGCTCAAGCGCATCCTCACCAGCCGCTACCGGCGGTGCCTCCAGACGGTCGAGCCACTGGCGGAACGTCTGGGACTCGACGTCGAGACGCATCCCGCCCTGTCCGAGGAAGCTGATCCGGCTGCGACCTGGGCCCTGCTGGAGGAGCTGACCGGCACCGAGGCGGTGGCCTGCACGCACGGCAACCTCATCGGGCCCGTCCTCGACCGCCTCCACCGCCAGGGGGTCGAGTTGCTCACCGACCGCTGGACCTGCAAGAAGGGCTCGACGTGGACCGTCGAGGTCGGCCCCGACGGAGCCCTCACCCGGGCTCGCTACCTCCCCCCTCCCGTCTGACGTTGCACGCGCTACCACATCTTTCATGTGGTGCACCTAGATTGAGCGATAGGTTGGCTTCATACGACGCAACCTGACCCTCCAGCTGGAAGAGGAGACCGTGCGCCGGGCCAAGGTCCTGGCGGCACAGCGCTCGACCTCGGTCAGCCGCCTTGTCGCCAGCGAGATCGAGCGACTGATCGACGAGGACGACGAGTACCGCAACGCCCGCCAGCGGGCATTGGACCACCTGGAGGATGGGTTCCACCTCGGCGGTGGCCGGCCGCCCCCCCGGGAATCGCTGCATGAACGTTGATCTGACGTTCCTCGACACCAACGTCCTCGTCTACGCCTACGACGCTGACGCCGGGCACAAGCACCTGACGGCCAAGGCCGTCGTCATCGACCTCTGGGACACCCACTCCGGGGCCATGAGCACGCAGGTGCTCCAGGAGCTCTACGTCACGATGACGAGGAAGATCGCCCAGCCGCTCGCCCCCCACACCGCTCGCCAGGCCATCGGCTCCTATCGGGCCTGGCGGGTCCACCGACCCGATGTGGGCACCATCCTCTCGGCATCGGAGCTCGCCGAGCACCACAGCTCGTCCTTCTGGGACGCTCTGATCGTCGTCGCCGCCCAAGCTACCGGTGCCTCCACACTTCTCTCCGAAGACCTCCAAGACGGTCGCCGCTTCGGGGATCTGACCATCACCAATCCGTTCGCCGAGCTCATCCGCTCCCGCTAGTGCTAGTGCTGCGGCCAGTGACGTTCGCCCTGTCCAGGGCGAGTCAGACAGTCCTTGACCGCGTCGGCACCCCGATCTCCTTGATCTCGCGGCTCGTGGATGCAATGTTGGCCACCTTTAGCGCCCCCAGCGCCATCATTCGCGGACACAAAGGCTAGTGGTGGGGCGACCTGAGGACGGGTCGGGATCGGCGAAGTGGCAGGCGCTGGGGTGGCCGTGGTCGAAGCGGTCGACCAGCTCGGGCTCCGACTCCACGCAGCGGGCCTCGGCCTTCCAACACCGGGTGCGGAATCGGCAACCTGACGGGGGCCGGGCCGCGTCGGGCATCTCGCCGGCGAGCACGATGCGAGCCCGGCGCCCGCGCTGGGCGGGGTCGGGAACGGGGACGGCCGACAGCAGTGACTGGGTGTAGGGATGAGTCGGTGAGGTGAAGATGTCCCGGCGTTCGCCGATCTCGACGATCTTGCCGAGGTACATCACCGCCACCCGGTCGCAGAGGTGGCGCACGATGGACAGGTCGTGGGCGATGAACAGGTAAGCCACCCCGAGGTCATCTCGCAGGGCGGCCAACAGGTTGACGATCTGGGCCCGGATGGACACGTCCAACGAGGACACCGGCTCGTCCAGCACGATCACGTCAGGCCCGGGCGCCAAAGCCCGGGCGATGCCGACCCGCTGGCGCTGGCCGCCCGAGAGCTCGTGGGGGAATCGTCCGAGGTGACTGCGATCGAGTCCGACCCGCTCGAAGAGCTCCTCCACCCGGGCTCGCCCCGACCGATCGTAGGACCGGGCGATGCGCAGGGGCTGGGCGACGGCCTGCTCGGCCGTCATGCGAGGGTTCAGCGACGAGGAAGGATCCTGGAAGACCATCTGGAGGTGTCGGCGAACCGTTCCCAGGCGGCGCCGGTTGAGGTAGGTGATGTCCTCGCCTCGAAACAAGATCCGGCCGCTGGTGGCCGGGATAAGACGCACCGCGGTGCGAGCCAGTGTCGTCTTGCCACAGCCCGACTCCCCGACCAGCCCGAGCGCCTCCCCAGATCGGAGCGCCAGCGACACCCCGTCCACCGCTCGGACGCTCGGATGGCCACGCCCGCGGGGAAACCACGTGACCAAGTCCTCCAAGCCCAACACGGTGTCACCGGTCGACCTACCGTCCACGGCCCGTCCTCGCACGGGCTCGGCCGTGCTCATCGAAGAAGACCGACCTCGTCGGCTCCTTGTTGGCCGGGTTGGCGCTGGCGGGGTTGGCCCAACTCCTCGGAGAAGTGACATGCCCCGCCTTGCGTCGATCCCTCCTCCGAACGCAGCTCGGGAACCTCGCGGGTACAGCGGGCGCGCTCGCGCCCGAGCGAGCAGCGGGGGTGGAAGGCACAGCCGGAGGGGCAATCAGCCAGGTAGGGCGGCGCCCCGGGGATGGCCACCAAGGGCTGATCACCGGCGTCGGAGCTCGGCAGGCTGGCCAACAGTCCAGCGGTGTAGGGATGGCGAGGTGAGGCGAACACCTCACGGGCCGTCCCCTTCTCCACCACCCGACCGGCGTACATGACCACCACGTCGTCGGCGGTCTCGGCGATGACGCCCAGATCGTGGCTGATGATGACCACGGCCAGCCCCTGCTGGCGCTGGAGCCGTTGGAGCAACTCAAGGATCTGGGCCTGCACGGTGACATCGAGGGCGGTGGTGGGCTCGTCGGCAATCAACACCCGGGGCCGGTTGGCCACGGCCATGGCGATCATGGCCCGCTGGCGCATGCCACCGGACCACTCGTGGGGATAGGCCCGGCCCCGCTCTCCCGCCTCGGGCACGCCGACCTCCTCGAGAAGCTCGATCGCCCGCTTCCGGGCTGCGCCGCGGCGTAGGTCCCGGTCGTGGGCCTGGATCGCTTCGGCCACCTGGTCGATCACCCGGTAGGTCGGGTGAAGGGCGCTCATGGGATCCTGGAAGATCATGCCCACCTCCCGACCCCGCACACGGCGCAGTTCCCGGGCCGTCAAAGTCAGCAGATCCCGCCCGCCGAGCAGGACCCGGCCGCTGGTCACCCGTCCCGGCGGCCGGGGCAGGAGGCCGAGGGCAGCCAGCACGGTGGCCGTCTTGCCACACCCAGACTCGCCCACCACGCCCACAGTTCGACCTGCGGTCACCTGGTAGCTCACCTCCTCGACGGCGCGCACTGGCCCGGCGGCGGTGTCGAAGCACACCGAGAGGTCCTGGATGGCCAACGCCGGTTCGACCGGCGCCGTCCCGCTCACCGGGAGGTCCCCATCACGTCGCTCAGAGCATCGCTGACCAGGTTCAGGCCGAGGACGGTGGCGGCGATGGCCAGGCCCGGAAAGACCGACATCCACCACGCCACCCGCAAGAATCGCTGGGCTTCGCTGGCCAGGTAGCCCCAGCTCACGATGTCGGGATCGCCCAGCCCGACGAAACCCAAGCTGGCCTCGATGAGCAGCACCTGTGCCAGGACCAGCCCGAGGAAGGCGGCGATGGCGGGCAGGGCGTTGGGCATGATCTCTCGCAGGACGAGGCGGGCCGGCGACGCTCCCGAGACTCGGGCGGCATCGACGAACTCTTGTTGTTTGAGGACGAGGATCTCGGCTCGGATGACCCTGGCCAGCAAGGGCCAGGAGGTGACCCCCAGCACCCCGATGAGCAAGGGGAGAGAGGAGCCGAAGAAGGCGATGACCACCACGGCCAGGAAGAAGCGGGGCGGGGCCTGGAACATCTCGGTGAGCCGCATGAGCACGTCGTCGGCCCAGCCGCCCCACCAGCTTGAGAGCGTTCCCACCACCATGGCGATGCAGACGACCAGCAGTCCCACGAAGACGACCACGAGCAGCGAGGTGCGGGTGCCGACCAGCACGGCGCTGAACAGGTCCCGGCCCAACGCGTCGGTACCCATGGGATGGGCCCATGAAGGCGAGGACAGTGACGGGCCCACGACGGCGAAGGGGTCGTGGGGGGCCACCAGCGGCGCCGCCACACCGACCACCACGAAGATGGCGCTCAGCACCAGGCCGATCATGCCGGTGGGCCGACGCACGAGTCGGCCCAGGACCCGCCGCTGGGGCGAGCCAATGACCCGTTCCAGCCCGGCAGAGGCGAGGTCGCTGCCGCTGGTAGGAGTGAGCAGATCGTGCACCGGATGCCTACTGGTAGCGGACTCGCGGATCGAGCCAGCGGTAGGTGAGATCGGCGCCCAGGTTGGCGACCACCACGAAGAGGGCCACCACCAAGAAGATGCCCAGCACCACTGGGGTGTCGCGCGCTTCGAGGGAGCTCAACAGGAGCCGGCCCAATCCCGGCCAGCCGAAGACGATCTCGGTGACGATGGCGCCCGAGAGCAGGTGCCCGGCCCGCCCACCGATCACCGTCACCACCGGGACCAGCGGACGGCGCAGGGCGTGCTTGAACAGCACCCGCCGCTCGGCCACTCCCTTGGCCCGAGCCGTGCGGACGTGGTCACTGGCCAACTCGCTGATCAAACCGACCCGGGTCAGCCGGAACACCGCCGCCAGCTCCTGGGAGGCAAGCACCAGAGCGGGAAGGACCAGATGACGGGCGACGTCGAGGGCAGCGGCCGCTCCGGTGGCCCCGCTGCGGGCGTCGGTCATCCCCTGCACCGGGAACCAACCCAGCGCGGCGGCAAAGACCAGGATGGCGATCTGGCCCAACCAGAACACCGGCGCGGCGTACACCGCCAAGGTGGTGCCGGTGGCGGTGACGTCGCGCAGGCTGTGGGGTCGAGAGGCAGCGAAGGCCCCGAGCAGGACCCCGCCCACGCTCGAGAGCGCTAGAGCGGTAACGCTCAACAACAAGGTGGCGGGGATGCGTTCGAGAACGATCCCGCTTACTGGGCGACCTTGGAGGTAGGAGTTACCCAGATCGCCCTGGGCTACCCGGGCGACGTAAGTGGCGAGTTGGTTCGGGAGGGGTTGGTCCAGGCCGAACTTCTCCCGGATGAAGGCGTAGTACTCAGCGTCTCCGTTCTGGCCGGCGAGGGCGACCACCGGGTCGCCCGGGGCAGCGTGGATCAAGAGGAAGCCGATCAGCACCACCGCGGCCGCCGCCGGCAGGACCTGGAGCAGGCGCCGGCCGACGTAGCCGCGGGTCACCGGTCACAAAAGGCGGCCTCAGCGAAGTGCCCGGACTCCGAGAATCCCTGGCAGTCGGCCCGGTAGGCCCGGGTGGCGACCGTCTCCACCAGCCAGAAGTAGGGCAGCTCGTCCACCAGGATCTCCTGGATGTCTCGGTAGATGGTGCTGCGCTCCTCCCGTTCCACGGTGGTGAGGGCCTCGTCGAAGAGCCGGTCGACCTCGTCGTTGCGGTAGGCCGAGGAGTTCGAGAACGGGATGGGGGCGATGTTGGACGAGATGTACATGCGGCGTACGCCGATCTCGGGGTCGGTGGCATTGCAGTAGGAGATGATGTTGACGTCGAAGTCCCGCTGTACGAACACCGTTTCGGCGAACACCGGCGGCTCCAGGGTCTGGAGGTCGACCTCTATGCCGACCTCGGCCATCTGGGCCCGGAACAGCTCCCCGTACTGGGCGAAGGTGGGGAAGCTGAGGAACCCGAACGACAGAGGGGTTCCGTCCTCGACGCCTTCGACCCCGCTGCTGGTACGGGTGGCGTCGCCCTGGCGCGTCCAGCCTGCTTCGTCGAGGAGGGTCCCCGCCTGCTCGACGTCGAAGTCGGGCATGTCGAGGTCGCCGGCGTGGGCGAAGGGGATACCGCTGTGGATGGGCGCCTCGGCCACCTGGCCCGCTCCGAACTCGACCCGCTCGAGGAACTGGTCCCGGTCCAGGGCGTGGGCGATGGCCCGGCGCACCTCAGGCGTCTGGAAGATCGGGCGGTCGAGGTTGAAGCTGGTCGTCATGATGCAGTTGGCCCCGCCAGGGTTGACGCTGGTGCGCAGCACGTTGATGTCGTCGTTACCTTCGATGGCGGCAAGGTCGGGGCCGGGTACCCCGAAGATCCAGTCGACCTCTCCCTGTTCGAGAGCGATCACCTGGTTGCTCTCCTCGGGGATGACCCGCATGACCACGCCGTCGAGGTAGGGAAGGTCGGGCTCGAAGTACTCGGTGTTGGCCTCGAGGACCACCTCCTGGCCGGGATCGTAGGAGACGAAGCTGAATGGTCCCGTTCCCACGGGAGACTGGTTGGCGGGATTCTCCTGGGGATCGCTGCCGACGTAGATGTGTTCGGCCACGATCGGGGCCTCGGTGACGTTGAGCTGCTGGAGGAAGGGGGCGTAAGGCTCGGTGAAGCGGAAGATGACGGTCTGGTCGTCGGGGGTCTCGATGGACGCCAGGGCGTTGCCCACCGAGGCCTTGGTGCGGGAGTGGAACGGCAAGAGCACTTCTTCGAAGGAGAACTTCACGTCGGCCGAGGTAAAGGCCTCGCCGTCGTGCCACACGACGTCGTCGCGCAAGGTGAAGGTGTAGGTGGCGCCGTCGTCGGTGATCTCCCAGGACTCGGCCAGTTCCGGCTCGGGCTCGAGCGCGGGGCTCAAGCCGACCAAGCCGTTGTACATCAGCTCCGACGCCGTGTGCACGGCTCCGCTGGTGGTGATGGCCGGGTTGAGCTGGCCCGGGTCGCTGTCGATGGCCGCCACCAGCGTGCCGCCCCGGACGGGCTCGGAGGCCTCGACCTGGCTTTCGGACGCCGTTGTGGTCGTGCTCCCGTCCTCGGCATCGCTGCCGCAAGCGACGGCAACGATCGCCATGGTCACCAGAACCACCAGTGAACGTAGTTTCATGACACTACCTTCGTCTCGGCGCGCCCCTTCTTCGAGCGCACCACTCGGAGAGCGGATGATACCTGGCTTCGCCGGGCCAACCGAATCCCCTCCTTGGCAACGTGCTCCCGCTACCCTGCCTCACGGGACAAGGTGGACGAGTCAACCGGGAGTTCCGCGGGTGCGCGGCTTAATAGCCCAGCCTGCACGTACCCCTGTCAACGCTTCACCGTCGCCCTCGCGGACGCCGGCGCATGACTCGGGGCCATCGTGGTTCGCTACTCCTTCGATGTAGAGCTCTCTCATCTCCTTCTCCATGCCGGTTTATCCCGGCGCTCCAAGGACGCAGGACGAAGGCGCAGCCATAGCTGCGTTGAGGACGAGGACGCCGCGAGCGGCGTTCCTGGCCGTCCTGGTAGGGCGCAAACGTTATTGGCCACTGCGCTAGGTGGTCCGCCGCGGAGGTTGAGCGACCGAACCACGAGCGCCCGCAGGACCCCGCAGGTCAGGTCCCGCCCGTGGCGGGCGGTCCCAGGTCGGGCGGCTGCGGGCCTGGTGTCGGTGGAGGTTCGCCGCCGTCGACGGAGGCCAGGAAGTCCTCCATGGCCTGGCGCAGCTCGGGGGACGTCTCCGTGGCCAGCGCGGCGGTGAAGGCTTCGGCCGCCCCCGCGTCGTCGCCCTCCAGGCGCCGGGCCAGGCCCAGGTAGAACAGGGCCTGGGGGTTGTCGGCGTCGATCGCCAGGGCCCGCTCGATCGACGACTTTCCCTCGTCCGCCAGCGCCGGGCGCTCGGTGGAGAAGCCCAGCGACACCAAGAGCAGGCCTCGCTGGGTGAGCGCCTCCAGGTTCTCGGGATCCTCGGCCAGCAGGCCGTCGTAGATCTCCAGGGCCCCGGTCACGTCACCCTGGTCGACGAGGACTGCGGCCTGAGCCAGCTGCCCCGACGCCGTCTCGCGGATGTCGCCGGTGATGGTGTCGCCGGGTTGGCGGGTCCCCGAAAGCGACGCCACCGAGAGCCCCGCCGTCGCCGCCAGGGACAGCACCACGAGCCCGGCCATGAACCGGCGGCCGCCACGACCTCGGACATCCCGAGTCCCGGTGGAGGCCGAGGCGGCGGCTGGCACCCGCCCTTCCTCGATGGCCCGCAGGACCGTCGCAGCCCGGACGGTGTAGTCGTCCTTGAGGGCCTGGTAGTCGGCGTCGTCGAGATCGCCGGAGGCCCGCTCAGCTTCGAGGTCCTCCAGCGAGCGCAGGAGGAACCCCCGCTCCTCCTCGAGCTCGGCCAGGGCGTCGGGGTCGAGGTGCGTGACGGCGGACCGGGTCACGGGTCGGTCCGGGAGCGCTGCGACCCGAGGGCATCGGCCACCCGGCGGCGATCGTCGTCGCTCACCTCGCCCGGCGGCGCCGGACGCCACCGGCGAAAGACCACCGCCAGGCCGACCACCGCCACCACCAGAGCGGCCACGGGCAGGATCCACACCAGCGACCCCAACCCCGAGCGGGGCGGCGTGAGCAGCAGCGAGTCGGAGAACTGGCCATCGATGTAGGCGAGGATGTCCTCGTCACCCTGGCCCTCCTCGACCCGGCGCTGGATCTCGGTGCGGATGGCGGCGGCCGCCGGCGCGTTGGAATCGCGCACCGACTGCCCGCTACACGTCGGGCACCGGATCTGAGCCGACAGGGCCGCGGCCCGCTCGGTGTCGGTGCGGGGGCCGCCGTCGCCGCTGCTGCCCACCACCAACGCCCCGGCCAGCACCAGGACCAGGGCCAGCCACGGGAGCAGCCGGCGACTCCTCACCCTCCGCCCCCTGCTCCGCCTCGGGCCTGGGCCAGCAGCTCCTCGAGCTTGTCGTACTCGACCCCTCCGGTGACCTTGGCCCGCACCGTGCCGTCGGGGCCGACGAGGAACGACTCGGGCACCCCGGTGACCCCCCACTCCAAGGCAGCCCGGCCCACCTCGTCGTCTAGCACCGGCCAGCTCCCGCCCTTCTCGTCGAAGAACCGGGCCACGTCGTCGGCGTCGTCGCTGAAGACCACGCTCACCACCTGGGCGTCACCGGCCTCGGCATGGGCGGCCTCGAAGCGGAGCAGGTCGGGGTGCTCGGCCTGGCAGGGCACGCACCAGGTGGCGAAGAAGTTGACCAGCACCCAGCGTCCCGATTGGGAGGCAAGCTCGAAGTCACCGCCGCCCGCCAGCACCGACGGGCCGGCCAACCCGGGGGCCGGACGACCGAGCAGGGGGCTCTCGCCCACCCGGCTACTAGAAGACTCGCTGCGGGCCAGGACGGCGACCAGCAGCACGGCTACCACGGCGAGCCCGGCGGTGACGTTGCGGGCGGTGTGCCTCCCCGGGGCCACCCTGCTCGCCCCCTGACCCTCGTGGTCGGTCGTCGTCGTGCCCGTGGGCTCGACCCCGGCGCCGGGCACGTCAGCGCACCCCCACCGGCTCTGGGGCCGGGTCGGTGGCCTCCTCGTCCCCTCCCTCGTCGGCATCGTCGCCCTCGCCCTGGACGACGGCCGCCGGCACCTCCTGGCGGCGGCGGCGCTCACCGGGCCAGACCGCCAGCACGGTGCCGAGCGCCATGACCCCGCCACCGATCCACAGCCACACCACCAGGGGCTGGACGATCACCCCGATGATGGCCGGATCACCGGGTTGCTCGGGCACGGCCACCAGGGTGAGGTAGACGTCCTCGGTGAAGCCGGTGCGCACCGAGGGCGTGCCGATGGTCTGGGTGGCGTTGGGGAAGCGGTTGAGGGCCGGCTCGTAGACCTGGCCCCCGTCGATGCGCACCCGGGCGGCGAAGACCTCCTTCTGCCCGTCGTCGACCGGCTCGTTCATGCCCAGGTAGGTGGCGGTGTGGCCGGCCAGGGTGATCGACTCCCCCGGCGCCAGGCGGGCTTCGGTGCTGGCGTCGTAGGACGAGGCGGCGGCGAAGGCCACGGCCACCATCACCACCCCGAGGTGCACGATCATGCCCCCGTTGGCCCGCCCGACGATCCCGGCCAGGACCGAACCACCCCTGTGACGTGACGCCCGAGCGGCCAGCAGCACCTGGCGCAGCGCGGCGGTGGCGGCGAAGGCGCCGAGGCCGAAGGCCAGGAGCGGGGCCAGGCCCCGGGCGCCGAGGAGCACGGCGACCACCACCGTGGCGGTCCCGGCCCACGCGGGCCACTGCAACCGGGTGCGCAACAGCTCCCCCGAGGCCTTGCGCCAGGGGAGCACCGGCGCGATGGCCATCAAGAACAACAGCACCATGCCGAGCGGCATGGTCATGCGGTTGAAGTAGGGCGAGCCCACCGAGATGCGGTCGTCGTTGAGGGCCTCGACCAACAGGGGGAACACCGTGCCCAACAGGACCACGAAGGCGAAGGCGGCGAAGACCACGTTGTTGGCCAGAAAGGCGCCCTCGCGCGACAGCGGCGAGTCGATGCGCCCCGGGGCCCGCAGGCGATCGCCCCGCCAGCCGATGAGGCCGAGGGAGACGGCCACGGTGACGCCGAAGAAGCTCAACAGCCACGGGCCGATGGGCGACTCGGTGAAGGAGTGCACCGAGTCGAGCACGCCCGAGCGGGTGAGGAACGTGCCCAGGATGGTGAGCGAGAAGGTGGCGATGAGCAGCGACAGGTTCCAGACGCGGAGCATCCCCCGGCGCTGCTGGATCATGACCGAGTGCAGGTAGGCGGTGCCGGTGAGCCAGGGCAGGAACGAGGCGTTCTCCACCGGGTCCCACGCCCAGAAGCCGCCCCAGCCCAGCACCTCGTAGGACCACCAGGCCCCGAGGATGATGCCGGCGGTGAGGAAGCCCCAGGCCACCAGCGTCCAGCGCCGGGTGGCGGCCAACCAGCCCTCCCCTACCCGTCCGGTGACCAACGCGGCCACGGCAAAGGCGAAGGGCACGGTGAAGCCCACGTAACCCAGGTAGAGCATGGGGGGGTGGATGGCCATGAGAGGGTGGTTCTGCAGCAGGGGGTTGGTACCGGGTCCGTCGGCGGGAATGGCGCCGGCCACGGTGGTGAAGGGATCGGCGGGGCCGAGCATGAGGGCGAAGAAGAAGGCAGCGACCACGAAGATGGTCAGCGTGGCCCACGCCACCAGGGGGTCGCCGGCCTCGGCCTTGAAGCGGCGCACCACCGCAGCCAGGAAGCCCGACAGCACCAGAGCCCACAGGATGATCGAGCCCTCCAGGGCCGACCACATCGAGGCCACCGTGTAGAGCAGCGGCGTTGAGCGGCTCCCATTGTCGGCTACGTACTGGAGGGAGAAGTCGTGCGTTACCAGTGCGATCTCCATGGCCACCGCCGCCAGCACGGCCCCGCCCAGCACCAGCCAGGCGAAGGACCGTCCCAGCCACAACAGCCCGAGCCCACCGTCACCGTCGCGGCCGCTACGGCCCCGCTGGCGCAGGCCGGCGGCCAGGGTCACGGCGCCCAGCACCGACGCCACGAAGCCCAACATCACCCCGGCGCTGCCGAGGGCGGCGTTCACGACGGGCACCCCTGTTCGGCGGCCAGGGCGAGGCGGTCGGCCTCCTCGGTGCGGTACTCCGAGGTGTGGCGCACCAGGATGCGGTCACTGGCGTAGGTGGCGGCCGCTCCACCCGAGGTGAAGCCGCCCTCCAACACCACGGGGATGCCGTCGGCGAACAGCTCGGGGGGATCGCCCTGATGGCGCACGCCGATGGTGGCGCATGCGAACTCGACGCTGAAGGCCACCTCATCGGCGGCTTGGCGCACCGATCCGGGCACCACCGTTCCCTGGAGCCGGAAACGGTCGTCGCCCAGGTCACCTCGGCGGGCCACGGCCTCGTCGACGTTGTAGAAGTAGGTGGTGGCGTTGCCCAGCCCCTGGAGGACCAGGAAGGCCAGGGCGCCGCAGATGACGGCGATGACGAGGCCGAGCCGCAGCCGGCTGCGGTCGAAGCGGGGGGCGCCGTCCTGGCCCTCGTCGATCGCCTGGGGACGTGCCGGCTCAGCCATGCCGGCTCCCATCGCCGCTCACCCGGGCGGGAGCGAGCAACGCCGAGCGCGACAGCGCCCGGCCCCGGCGCACCACCCGCAGGGCGTAGGCCGACAGCGTCACCAGGGTGACGCCGTAGCCGGCGGCGACGTAGGCGTCCATCAGACGCTTCCCCCTTCCCGCCGGCGGGCCTCGATGGCCTGGGCCAAAGTGGCGTCCTCGACCTCGTCCTCGAGGCGGGCGACCCGGACCCGGTGCACCAGAAGCCAGGCGTAGACCAGGGTCATGGCCAGGAAGCCGAGCAACATGGCGCCGATGAAGGCGCCGTCGAGGTCGTTGCCGGGGTCGAGCTGGGCCAGCGAGCGGCCCTGGTGCAGGGTCCGCCACCACGTCACCGCGAAGTGGTTGAGCGGCACCACGGCGACGGCGAGGAGGGCGGTCACGGCCGAGCGGCGGGCCCGCACGTCGGGCGGAGCCGGGACCCGGCGTACGGCCAGGTAGCCGAGGTACAGGGCCAGCATGAGGGCGCTGAGGGTCAGGCGGGCGTCCCACACCCACCACACGCCCCAGGTGGGCCGGCCCCAGATGCTGCCGGTGACCAGGGTGAGGGCGATGAAGACCACGCCGATCTCGGCCGAGGCCCCGGCCACCTGGTCCCAGCTGGAGCGGCGCGTGCGGGGCCACAGCCACAGGGCGCTGGCCAGGGCCGTCACCCCGACGGCCACGTACGAGGCCCAGGCCACGCCCGGGTGGATGGCGATGAGGCGGGAGTACTCCCCCTGCTCCACCGTGGCGGGCAGGCTGAGGCCGAGCCCCACCGTGGCGCCCAGAGCCAGGATGGCCGCCAGCCCGAGGCTGAGGGTGAGGGGCCCACCGGCGCTGGGCCCGCTCGGGCCTGGATCCCCCGCACCGGTCGCAGTCGTCGCGGTCGCCGTCGTGGTCTCGGTCGTCACTGTTCCTCCATCAGAGGCCCGAAGGCCACCGTGCCGAAGGCCACGTAGACCACGGCAAACACTGCCAGCAGGGTGAGCCAGTCGCCCGGCGCCACCCCGATCCCCCCCGTTCCCAGCGCCGCCTCCGACGCTCGGGTGGCGGCGATCAGCACCGGCGCCACCGCCGGGAGCAGTAGCAGCGGCAGCAAGGTCTCGGCCACCCTCGAGCCCGTGGCCAAGGCTCCGTAGAGGGTACCGGCCGCAGCCAGCCCGAGGGTCGCGGCCAGAGCGGTGGCGCCCAGGACGGCGTAGCCCTGCGGGTCGACGCCGTAGAGCACGACGACCCCGGCCCCGAGCAACGCCTCGAGGGCCAGGAGTTGCACGGCGACGGCCCCGGCCTTGCCCAGGAAGACGCCGGCGGGATCGAGGCCCGACAGGCGTAGCGCATCGGCGGTGCCCTCGCCCGACTCCACCGCCTGGGCCCGCTGCACGGCCAGGATGGCGGAGAACAGCACCGCCACCCAGAACAGGCCGGCGGCGGCCTGGATCAGCACGCCCCGGTCGGCGTCGAGGGCGAAGGCGAAGAGCACCAGCACCAGCAGGGCGAAGGGCGCCACCTGGTTGGTCGCCACCCGCGACCGCACCTCGATGCGCAGGTCCTTGCCCGCCACCAACAGGGCATCACGCCACATGGACCGGCTCCTGGCGAGGGCCCTGCACCGCATCGGGCCACGGGGGAACGTCACCGGTGACGCGGCCGCCGGCGAGGGTCACAGAGCGGGTGGCCAGGGTGGCGGCCCGGTCAAGCTCGTGGCTGGCCAGCACCACGGTGGACCCGGCGGCGGTCACCTCCCGGACCAGGTCGTCGAGGACGTCGCGCCCGGCGGCGTCGAGTCCGGCGTGTGGTTCATCGAGGAGCCACAGCTCCGGCGCCCGGGCCACCAGGACGGCCAGCGCAGCACGCCGGCGCTGGCCAGCCGACAGTCGGGCGGCGAGAACGTCGGCCAGACGACCGTCGAGGCCGAAGCGGGCCATGGCGCCGGGAAGGTCGGCACCCCGGGCCCGCCCGGCACGGGCCCAAAATCGCAGGTTGTCGGCCACGGTGAGGTCGTCGTAGAGCGCGGCACCGTGGCCGAGCAGGCCCACCCGGCGACGCACCACCCGCCGGTCGCGCCGGAGGTCACAGCCGAGCACCTCGGCGTGGCCCTCGACCACGGGAACGAGCCCGGCGAGCGCCCGCAACAAGGTGGTCTTGCCCGCGCCGTTGGCTCCCCGGACCAGGAGCGTCTCGCCCCTGGTCACGGTCAGGTCGACACCGGCCAGGGCAGGGAAGCGCCCGAGCAGGCAGACGGTCGACCGGAGGCGGACAGCGTCGTCCATGACTGGTGCCACGGTACCGGGGGGTTCTCCTGAGCGCCCAGTCACTACCCCGGGAGGTAGCGTCGCCCGCGTGGGCTTCTACCGGGTGATCGGCGGGCTGGGGCGCGTCCTGATCGCCGCCGGGGTGGTGGTGCTGCTCTTCGTCGTCTACCAGCTCTGGGGCACGGGGCTGCGAGAGGCCCAGGCCCAGTCCACCCTCACCGACACGTTCAGCCGGGCTCTGGCCGAGGCACCACCATCGCCGACAGCCACTGCCACACCGGTTCCCACACCGGTTCCCCTGCCTCCCCCCCAGGGTGAGGCGGTGGCCATCATCCGCATCCCCAAGATCGGGGTGGACAAGGCGGTGGTAGAGGGCGTGGGGGTGTCCGACCTGAAGAAGGGGCCCGGCCACTACCCCGACACCCCGATGCCCGGCCAGCCCGGCAATGCCGCCATCGCCGGCCACCGCACCACCTACGGCGCCCCCTTCTTCGAGTTCGACAAGCTCGAGGTGGGCGACGAGATCCTGGTGCGCACCCTCCAGGGGGAGTTCCGCTACGAGGTCGACCGCATCAGTGTGGTGCTGCCCAGCCAGGTGGAGGTGCTCGACCCGACCGAGGAGGCCCGCCTCACCCTCACCACCTGCAACCCCCGCTTCAGCGCCGCCGAGCGCCTCATCGTCTCGGCCGTGCTGGCCGGCGAGCCGGCCCCGGCCCCCGAGCCGGCGCCCGCACCTGAACCGGCGCCCCCCGAGGCTGACGAGGCGGAGCTGGCGACCAGCCTGGAAGGCGCCGCCCTGGCCGGCGACCCCTCCGCCCGGGTCCCCGCCGCGCTGTGGGGCCTGCTGGCGGCGGCGGTGTGGCTGGCCATCTCCTTCATCGCCCGGACCTGGCGGCGCTGGCCCGCCTACCTGCTCGGCACCCCGGTCCTGCTCGTCGTGCTCTTCATCTGCTTCGAACAGGTCGCCCGCCTCTTCCCGGCCAACATCTGACCGAGTCGGACGCCTGCTTCGAGGAGCTGGGCAGGGTGCGCCCTACACTTTTCTGATGGCCAAAGTCCTGGTCACCGGTGGAATGGGCCTGCTCGGCTCGCGGCTCGTTCCCGTGCTCTCGGCCAGATTCCACGATGTCCGGGTTCTCTCTCGCCACGCCTCGCCGGAAAGGGTGCCGAGCAATGTGCAGGCTGTCGTGGGGGACGTCCGGATCAACGAGGGTCTCAACGAGGCTGTCGCCGGTGTTGACGCGGTCGTCCATGCGGCCACGAGCCCACGACGGCGAGCAACGGCCACCGAGGTTGAAGGAACGCGTCACATGCTTGAGGCGGCGACGAGAGCCGGAGTACCGAACTTCGTCTACATCTCGATCGTGGGCGTCGGCCGTCACCGCTTTCCCTATTACCAGGCCAAGTGGGCCGCGGAGCAGCTAGTGGAAGCGGCGCCAGGCGGCTGGACCATTCAGCGGGAGACGCAGTTCCACGACCTTCTGGACATGTTCCTTGGTTTCCCGCTGTTCCCTTCTACTCATCGGATGGCGTTCCAGCCGATCGATGCTGGTGAGGTGAGCGAGCGGCTCGCTGAGCTCATCGAGAGGGGCCCGAGCGGACGTGTGACTGATCTTGGCGGTCCCGAGGTGCTCACGGTCCGGCAGTTGTGTGATGCCCGTTACGACATCACCAGTCGTCGAACGAGACTGCTGCCGGTTCCCCGGCTCGGGTTCCTGCGCGACTTTGACGAAGGCCTGCAACTCGCCCCGGATCACAAGTTCGGCCGCATCACCTGGTCCGAATGGCTGTCCCGACGGACGTAGTCCGGAGGTGACGGGAGCCTGGCGCGGTCAGCCGTTCACGTAGGCCTGGCCGATGACGTAGGCCATGACCGCGCAGAGCAGACCGACGTCGACCAGGACGGCCAGCACCCGGGCCCGACGCACCGGGTCGGTGAATCGGAACCAGCCCACGATGAGGAAGAACCCGAGAGGGAGCATCCCGCCGACGTAGTGGATGTAGAGCTGAACGACGCCCATCCCCTGGTCCAACAGCTTGATGCCGAGCAGCGCCTGGATCATCAAGAAGACCTGGCTGACGGCGACGAGCACCCGGGCCCGGCCGTCGAAGGGGCGCCGCTTGACCGCCAGCCAGGTCAGCCAGACGGCGGCAGCCAGCAAGGAAGCCAGGACAAGCCCACCGTTGAGGCGATGCACCGACGGCGACACGATGAAGTTGTCGATCTTGCCGCCGCCGAGGTCGCCGCCCTGCTGGGCGATCAGGCTGAGCACCGACAACGTCAACGCTCCCAGTGGCGGTGCCAGCCCAACGTGGCGATCAGGGCGTCGTTGAACGCCTTGGCGACACGCTTGCCCGTGACGACCCCAGCGGCCTCGGTGTCGATCGTGGCTGCGAGCACCTCTGCGCCGGAGCCCCAGGCCGCGAGCGTCTTGTGGTGGCGATACGCCTCCTGCACCATCGTCGCCGACTTGGGATCGAGCTCGTCGACGCCGCCGGCCACGACGAGGGCGTCGTAGACGACGGAGTCGACGTTGAAGACGGTCGCATCGGCGGTCACCGAGGAGTCCCCGATTCCCGTCACGACGCCACCGTGCGGAGCGATCACGTGCAGGGCAGCACCCGCACGTTCGAGGGCCTTGCGCAGGGCGGCCACGCCGGCGGCATCGACCCCCTCGGTGACGAGCACGCCCACGACCCGGCCCTCGATCGGCCCTGAAGCCTCGGGCGCGATCGACAGCGCGGGCGAGCTCCCCGCATCACCGAGAGGCTCGCCGGAGGGGGCGTCGAGTCCCAGATGGGTGGCGACCCCTCCGGCAAGCTGCGCGTCGACGTTGGCCAGGTTGGCCACCATCCGAGCCACGATCGCCGGGTCGGCGACCTTGGAGAGCTCGAAGGAGAACGCGCCGACCTCGTGCTCGCGCTCGGCCTCGCTCAGGCTGTTCCAGAAGAGGGTGGCCTGGCTGTAGTGGTCGTCGAAGGACTGTGCTCGCTTGCGGACCTTGGTGCCCTCCACGGGCTGGGGGAAGTGCACGTAGCCGGCCTCGCCGGTGGCGAAGGGACAACCCCCGCCGATGCTGTTGGGCGAGTAGGCGGCCCGACCGGCGTGGACGGCCTGCTGGCCGAAGCCGTCACGCTGGTTGTCGTTTACCGGGGCAGCCGGGCGGTTGATCGGGAGCTGAGCGAAGTTGGGACCGCCCAGGCGGGTGATCTGGGTGTCGAGGTAGGAGAACAGCCGGGCGTGCAGCAGCGGGTCGTCGGTGAGGTCGATGCCGGGCACGACGTGGCCGGGGTGGAACGCCACCTGCTCGGTCTCGGCGAAGAAGTTGGCGGGGTTGGCATCGAGGGTCATGCGACCGACGAGGCGCACCGGGCAGAGCTCCTCGGGCACGATCTTGGTGGGATCGAGCAGGTCGATGCCTTCGAAGGTCTGGTCGTCCGAGTCGGGCATCACCTGCACCCCGAAGTCCCACTGGGGGTGGGCGCCGGACTCGATGGCGTTCCAGAGATCCCGGCGGTGGAAGTCGGGATCGATGCCGCCGAGCTTCTGGGACTCCTCCCACACGAGGCTGTGGATGCCCGCGGCCGGCTTCCAGTGGAACTTCACCAATGACGACTGGCCGGCGGCGTTGACGAGGCGGAAGGTGTGGATCCCGAAGCCCTCCATGGTGCGGTAGGAGCGGGGGATGGCCCGGTCCGACATCACCCACATCAGCATGTGGGTGCTCTCGGGCTGGAGCGAGACGAAGTCC
>JALZNY010000130.1 GCA_030857525.1 Actinomycetota bacterium | reverse complement strand
CCGACCGCCACCTCGGCGGTCAGCGCAAGCCCAGGAACCCCGCCACCGCCCGCCAACCGGGCCCGGGCATCGGCGACATGGGGGCTGGAGGCCAGATCACGCGCCACCGCCTCGCACAGCGCCCCGCCGTCGACCGAGGTGCGCCCGCCCTGGCCGTCGCCCACGGTCAGGCGCGCCAGGGTCGACGACGGCGCCAGCTGAAGTCGGAGCCATCGCCAGCCCACCCAGGCCACCAGCACGGCCACGAAGGTGGCGGCGCCGCCCACCCAGCCCGCCTGTTCGCTCAAGCTGGACCGCAACCCCCGATCCACCAGGGGCTCGACCGCTGGTCCTGGTCCGAAGGCTCCGACCCCACGGGCCAGGCCATAGCCGCCCACCCCCACCAGGATGAGCCCGATGACGGTGACCACCAGGCGATTCGAGGAATCCTGTCCACCGTTCGCCCCGCTCACGACACCCGCCTCGACTGCACCTCGACCTTGACCCGCAGGGGCCGGGCCAGCGCCAGCTCGGCGAGGTGCCGGGTCACCGTTTCGCGGGTGCGCTGCTCGACGCCCCCAGAGTCGCTGGCCACGGAGGCGGCCCGCACGTGCACCGCCCGAGTCCCCACCTCGGCCTCGGCTCGAGAGACCCCCTCCACCCTTGCCGCCCGATCGGCCAACCATCGCTCCACACCCCGCCGATCGAGCTCGGCGACCACGCCGCCGGCCGCGGGCGCCAGGGGCAAAGACACCGGCCGGTGGCGTCGCAGCTCCACCACCACCAAACCCAGCCCGATACCGGCGAGGACGGTGAAGAGCAGCAGGGCGTCGCCGTGAGACCACGGGGTGGTGGTGGCCCACTCCCACCAGGTGTCGTAGGGCACCAGCCAGGGGCCGCGGTCGACGCTGGCGAGCAGGATCTCCACGGCCACGATCACGCCGCTGACGAGCAGGGCCAGGGCCAGCACCGTGCCGAGAACCCGGTTGGCGATGGGCATGGCGACTCAGACGACCCGAGCGGAGCGGACGCGTTCGGCGGGGGGAAGGGCGTCGACGACGATGTCGACCTCGGTCACGCGGTAGCCGGTCATCTCGCTCACCCGGGCCTGAACGTGGCGACGGGCGGCAGCGGCCACCTCGGCCACGGGTCGGGGCCAGGCGACGGACAGGTGCAGCTCGACGGCGGTGACGCCGGCACCCACCTCGGCCGAGGCATCGGCCGGGCCGCCCACGGGCCACAGGTCGGCCCAGAGTCGACCCAGGCCGGAGCGAGAGACAAGCTCGACGCCGTCGATCTCCGTCGCCGCCCGGCGAGCGATGGCGACCACCGCTCGGGCCGCCACCACCGTCTGACCCTTGGTGCTCGCTCGTCCTGCCTGGGGGTCCGCTGGGACCTCCAGCTCGTCGTTCGAGCCGGGCGACGGCGTCGTTCCCGTAGTCGTGGTCATCTACGGACGGCGCCGGGCCTTGTCCACGACCTCACCGAGGTCGAGCTCGCCCTCCACCACCTTCATCACGACGTAGCCGACCGCCCCGAAGAGGGCCACCACCAGCATGTCGCCGAAATCACGCAGGACCAGCACGAGGCCGAGCAGCAGCCCCGTGAACAGTCCCACCACCTTCGGTTGCATCACCTTCATCTCCTTCCGTCGGTCAACTTCGTTCACAGGACACCGAGCTCAGACCACTCGGGGATGGCGGGTCCGGTCCACCCGGCGCTGTAGCCAGCGCCGGGCCAGCGCCGGTGGTCCCAGCCGCCTGACGAGCACCGGCACGCTCCCCAAGCCGGCCTCCGGCGCCAGCAGTCGGCGCCAGGCGTCCCGCGCCGCCAAGAAGGCCATCGGGTCGCCCCCTCGGTCGGGATGGGTTTCCAAGGCCCGCTGGCGCCAGGCCCGGCGCACCTCGTCGGCGTTCGCCCCAGGCCCGATGCCCAGGACGGTGTAGGGATCGTTCACCCGCCCGCCTCCACCGCCGCGGCCCCGCCTTTGGGTTCGAGGTCGGGTTCGAGGTCGAGGTCGTCGATCACGATCGCTACCGGGACGTCGCCCAGCGTGGGACGCAGGGCAAGGTGGATCTCGTCGGCCACCTCAGCCATGGTGGGGCCGTAGCGGGCCACAACATGCACCTCGAGGTGGTCGTCGACGATGCGGATGCCCTCCACCCGCCGCCCAGGAAGGTAGGCCACCGCCTCCACGCCGGAGCCCCGCGTGAGGCGGGCCACCGATGGGCACCGGGCCACCACCTGGGCGACCGCGTCCACGTCAGCCACGCCGACCACCTTCGACTCGGTCATGGCTGGTTGGCCGAGGGGACTTGGCCTCTCACTGGACGCGCTCGGGCTGCGGCTCCTGCTTGTCCTCCCCGGTGTAGACGTCGTCGACGGCGATGTTCACCTCGGTGATCTCCAGGCCGGTCATGTTCTGGACCCGGTCGGTGATGTTGCGGCGCACGGCGTCGGCCACGTCGACGATGCGCACGCCGTACTCGCAGACGATGTCGATGTCGACCGCCGCTTGGCGCTCCCCCACCTCCACGGCCACCCCCCGGGAGGCGTTGGTGCGGGTAGCGCCGGGCAGGCGGTCACGCAGGACGCCCATGGCCCGAGCCGCCCCGCTCCCCATGTCGTGGACGCCGGCGATCTCGCGGGTGGCGATCCCCGCGATCTTGGCCACCACCGAGTCGGCGATGGTGGTTCTCCCCTTGTCGGTCACCAGGGCGCTGCTTGTGCCGCTCGTGGTCTCGGGGCTCGTCGTGCTGGCAGCATCAGTCATGGCTTCATCCTCCCCCTTCTCGCCAGGGAGAAACGGTCACAGCCCCAGTAGGGCGTCCAGACCCACGGTGAGGCCGGGGCGGTCGGCTATCCCTTTGACGGCCAGGAGCACCCCGGGCATGAACGAGCTGCGGTCGTAGGAGTCGTGGCGAATGGTGAGCGACTGCCCGGTGGTGCCCAGCAGCACCTCGTGGTGGGCCACCAGGCCGCGCAGGCGCACCGAGTGGATGGGGATGCCCCCCGGGCCCTCGGCGCCCCGGGCCCCTTCGAGCACCCGGACGGTGGTGGCGTCGGCCTCGCGCTCGCCCGCCGTGGCCGCCAGCCGGCGGGTCAGGAGCAGCGACGTCCCCGAAGGGGCATCCACCTTGGCGTCGTGGTGCAACTCGATCACCTCGATCGAGGAGAACCAGGGCGCGGCCAGCTCGGCCAGGCGCATCATCACCACAGCGCCGATGGCGAAGTTGGGGGCGACCAGGCAGTTGCTGGCGCCGAACGCGCCCCGCAGCTCGTCGAGGTCGCTGTCGTCGAGCCCGGTCGTGCCCACCACCGCGTGCACCTGTGCCCGGGCGCACCAGCGCAGGTTCTCCCGGGCAGCGGTGGCGGCGGTGAAGTCGACCACCACGTCGACGTCGAGCTCGTCCAGGGCCTCGGGCGCAGGCAGGATGGGCAGATCGGCATCGACTCCGGTCACCGGGCGCAGGTCGAGCCCGGCGTGTAGCGGGTCGACGGCGGCCACCAGGTCGAGCTCGGGATCGCCGACCACGGCCTGGCAGACGGTGCGCCCCATTCGCCCGGCGGCGCCGAACACCCCCACCCGGATGGGCGTCTTGCTCATGCCACCCACCGCTCGACCTGGGTCCGCCGCAGGGGTCCGAGGACGGCCAGGCTCCGGGGCCCTGCCCCCGACACCCGAGCCAGAGCCCGGCCGACGTCATCGACGGTGACCCGACGGTAGCGGTCGAGCACCTCGGGCAAGGGTGTGACCTCGCCGTGGACGAGCAGGGCGCTGGCGATGCGGCTCATGCAGCTCCCCGAGTCCTCCAGGGCCAACACCGTGGCCCCGACGAGGTAGCCGGTGGCCACGGCCACCTCGTGCTCGGTCACGCCTCGCTCGAAGAGGCGGTCGATCTGCTCGCCCATTAGGTCGAGCACCTCGGACAGCCGGCCGGGGCCGGTGGCGGCCGCGGCCACCAACACGCCGGCGTCGGTGTAGCCGGCAGTGAAGGAGTACACCGAATAAGCCAGCCCCCGCTCCTCCCGGATGGTACGGAACAGCCGGCTGGACGTGCCCCCGCCGAGGATCTGGTTGGCCACGGTCAAGGCGTGACGATCGGGGTCGTGGCGGCTGAGACCGCTCAGGCCCAGGGCGACGTGGGCCTGCTCGCTGCGCTGGGTGAGGACCCGCAGCGCCTGGGGGGTGGCGTCGGGGGGTCGACGCACGGGTGGTGCTCCCGCCTCGAGCCCGGCCAGATGGCGCTCGACGCCGGCCACGACCGCATCGTGGTCGAGCGCCCCGGCCGCGGCCACCACCAGGTTCTCGGGCCGGTACCAGCGCAGGTGGAAGGCCTTGATCTGCTCCCTGGTCATGGCCTCGATGCTGGTCCGGGTCCCGAGCACCTCGGACCCGAGCGGGTGGCCGGGGAACATGGCTTCGCCCAGCAAGGTGAGCACCCGGTCCTCGTGGCAGTCCTCCTCCATGGCCAGCTCCTCGAGGATCACCTGGCGCTCGGCCTCCACCTCCCTCGGCCGCAAGGCCGGCCGGGTGAAGACCTCGCCCAGCAGATCGAGGCCGAGGACGAGGTGGGAGGCGGGGAGGCGGGTGTGGTAGGCGGTGTACTCATGGGTGGTGAAGGCGTTCATCTCCCCACCAACCGCCTCGACCACCTCGGCGATCTCCGCCGCGCTGCGCTCCTCGGTCCCCTTGAACAGCAGGTGCTCGAGGAAGTGGGAGGCGCCGGCGAGCCCGGGACTCTCGTCCCGGGCTCCCACCCCGACCCAGAACCCCAGGCTGACCGACCCCACGTGGGCCAGGCGCTCGGTGACAACGTGGGCTCCGTTGTCGAGCCGGGTGGTGCGCACCGTCGACATGGTCAGACGGCTGCGTCAGCTACGCCGGCGGGGACGGCGGTCGCCGCTGCGCTCGGTGCTGCCCGTCTCCGGTCCGAGGTCGCCGAACTCGTTGCCGATCTCGGCGTCGAAGGCCTCCTCGAAGCTCACGGTGGCCACGCCCGCGGGCGCGGCCGGCTCGGGGCTGCGCCCGGGCCGGTCGCCCCGACCCGGGCGGTCGCTCCGAC
>JALZNY010000129.1 GCA_030857525.1 Actinomycetota bacterium | reverse complement strand
ACCGGCGGTGCACGACATCCTGCGCGCCTTTCATGACAACTGGATCGACGCCACCGGGCGTGTCCTCGGCGCCCATCACTTCCCCGATCTCCAGAGCTTCGACGACGGGGTCTGCGTCCAGGTGTCGCCGAGCTCGACTGTCCAGGGCCGGACCGCAGCCGAGCACCTCTTCGCCGCCGTCATCCTCGGGGCGAGGGAGCGCCTGTGGTTCACCACCGCCTACTTCGCCCCCCGCCGGGGACTCATCGACATGCTGGCCGCCGCCGCCCTGCGGGGGGTGGACGTGCGGGTCGTGGTGAACGGCCCCCACATCGACAAGGAGGTGGCGCGCCGAGCAGGCCATCGATCGTACGAGCGACTGCTGGAGGTTGGTGTCCGTGTGTTCGAGTACCAGCGCACGATGCTGCACGCCAAGGTGGCCATCGCCGACGACGCCTGGGCCAACGTGGGCACCGCCAACTTCGACAACCGCTCCCTGGCCCTCCAAGACGAGCTCAACCTCTCCGTGCACGACGCCGGGATCGTGACCGAGCTGGAGAAGCACTTCGCCGAGGACTTCGACGCCTCGGAGGAGATCGACCTCCAGCGCTGGCGACAACGCCCCTTGGCCAGCCGGGCCTACGAGTACGCCAGCGAAGTCGTCCGCCACTCGCTGTAGAGGTCGGCGAGCGTGACGAGCCACGCGCCGTAGACGAGCGCGTCGAGGACCGCCGTCACCAGAACCCCGGTGCCTTTGATGCAGGGCTGGCCGTGACATACCGCTGGGTCGATCGAGATGAGCCCGAACGGGTCGTTGTAGTAGTTCGTCACCCGGCTGGGCCGAGGTCACTTCAGGGCCGGCGGCTGCGCGTCAGGCTTGCTGAGGTGGGATGACCATGGCACAGTTGTGGCATGGCACGAGTACGAATGAGCACCACCGTCGACCAGGAACTCTTGGCCCAGGCTCGAGGTGTCGGCGGCGGCGGCACCGACGCTGCGCTGCTCGATGAAGCACTCCGTGCGCTGGTCGCCCGCCATCGCCGCGGCGAGATCGATGCGTCCTACGAAGCCTACGACAGCCACCCGCTCGACGAACCCGACGCGTGGGGTGATCTCGCGTCATTCCGGCAGGCGGCTGCGGCCTCGTGACGGCAAGTCCCAGGCGAGGCGAGCTCTGGTGGTGCGAGCTTCCCGAAATCGGGCGTCGTCCCGTTGTGGTCCTCTCGAGAGACGCTGCCATCCCGCGGCTGCGTCGGGCTCTCGTGGCACCCTGCACGACGACCATCCGGGGATTGACGAGCGAAGTCGTTCTCGAACCCGGAGAGGATCCAGTCCGTCGGAGCACCGCCGTCAACCTGGACTCGGTCGAGAGTGTGTCGATCGCCGTGCTCGTCGAACGGCTTGGCACCCTGAGTGGCGGTCGAATGCGAGACCTGTGCCACGCGCTAGCTGTGGCCGTCGACTGCGCTGATTAGCGGCAGACACTTCGGACGGGGCAGGGGGGCCGCTCCGGCCGACGAAAGCGGCACGGAAGCTCTCAGGTGTCGCCGCTGGTTGATCACTGGCCCGGGACGAGCGAGCGGACTACCCGGGCGGGGTTGCCGACGGCGACCACGTTGGCAGGAAGGTCCTTGGTGACGACGGCGCCTGCGCCCACGACTGCGTTCTCCCCGATGCTCACGCCGGGAAGGACGATGGCGCCGCCGCCGAGCCAGACGTTGTCGCTGATCGTGATCGCCTCGGCTGCCTCCAACTTGGCTCGCCGAGGTTCGGCCTCGACGGGGTGGGTGGGCGTCAAGAGCTGCACGCGGGGCCCGATCTGGACGTCGTCGCCGATCGTGATGGCGGCGACGTCGAGCGCCACCAGCCCGAAGTTCACGAAGGTCCGAGCCCCGATGTGCAGTTGGTAGCCGAGGTCGCAGTAGAAGGGGGGCCGGATCTCGCTGTCGTCGCCTAAGGCCCCGAGGAGCTCGTCGAGGATCCGCCGCCGGCCAGCGGCGTCGTCGATCGAACTGCGGTTGTAGCTCTCCATGAGGCGCAAGGCCCGCCAGCTCTCTGCGGCGATCTCCGGGTCGTCGGCGAGATAGAGGTCGCCGGCGAGCATCCGCTGGCGCTGGGTTCGGCCGTCACCGGTTCCGATGGAGTCACTCATGCGACCAGCCTGGCGCAATGGGCGGGCCGGGGTTGCGGTAGGAACACCACGTGCCCAACGACGAGGTCGCCCAGGCCTTCCACGCCATCTCCGCCGACCTCGACTACCCGATGGTCATCGTGACCACCGCCGTGACCACCGCCGAGGGGACCGAGCGGGCCGGTTGCCTCGTGGGGTTCATGTCCCAGTGCAGCATCAAGCCTCCGCTGCTCATGGTCTGGATGTCGAAGCGCAACCGCACGACCCGGGTGGCCGAGGGGGCATCGAGCTTGCTGGTGCACTTTCCGTCGAATGACGAGCGTGCCCTGACCATGCTCTTCGGCTCGGAGACCGGAGACGAGGTGGACAAGTTCGCCCGCTGCCGCTGGGAGCCCGGACCCGAAGGGCTCCCACTGCTCGCTGGCTGCACCCGATGGATGGCCGGACACATCCTCGAGCGCCTCGACGCGGGAGACCACGTCGGTCACCTCCTCGACCTCTTCGAGGCCGCGGCCGGGGCCGGGGCCTGGTCCGGACATCTCGGGTTCCAGTCAGTGAAGGACCTCGACCCCGGGCACGAGCCCTGACGGCGGATCAGACGGTCACCACGGTCACGAGCTGGTCGAGCCCGTCGAAGTCGGCGGGGTTGCGGGTGTAGAGCGCCAGTGCGTTGGCAGCGGCGACCGAGGCGATGAGGAGATCGGCCAAGCGGGTCCGGCTGGTCCGACCGGCAGCTCGGGTGGCGGCGTAGATCCGACCGTAGGCTCGGGCTGCGTCGGTGTCGAACGGCACCGCATCCCATGTGGCCGAAGCCCACTGCAACCGGTCCTGGCGACGGGCGCGCTCGTCACCGTCGGCGGTGGCGTGAGGACCGGCGGCCAACTCGGCCAGGGTGATCGAGCTGATGGCCGACTCGTCAGGGAGAAGGGCATGGTCGACCAGGTCGTGGTCGATGACCACGGAGGTGTCGAGCAGCCCTTTGGTCGCCTCAGGCATCGAGCGACTGGTCGAGAACGGCGTCGACATCGGCACGGAACCGCGTGGCGTCGACCCGTGGAGACCGATGGGCAGCGTCGGAGATCACCGACCGGGGCACAAATCGACGGGGGGGGACCGGTCGGAGCTCGGCCACCGGAGTGCCGTTGCGGGTCACCACGAGGACCTGCCCCGCCTGCACCTCCCGGAGCACCCGCCCCGAGTCGTTCCGCAGCTCCCGCTGGGTGATCGTCCTCGCCATAGGCCCATCGTAGCGTCTGTAGCACACTGTTCCGAGGAGTCGAGGACCTGGTGTCACTGGGCTCTCGGAACCGCGCGCTGCTGATGGGAGCTCCGGGCACCAGCCCTGACGGCGCATCGCCACGCAGGCACGTGCCTCAGCGGTTGACGGTGCCCATGTCGGCGTAGCGGTCGCCGCTGGCCTCGCCGATGTTGGCCTCGATCCAGGCCAGGTCGTCGGCGTCGAGGGTGACGTCGGCGGCGGCCACGTTCTCCTCCAGGTAGCGAACGCGCTTGGTGCCGGGGATGGGCACGACGTCGTCGCCCTGGGCCAGCACCCAGGCCAGGGCCACCTGCCCCGGGGTGCACCCCTTGCGCTCAGCCAGCTCACGCGCCCGGTCGACCATCACCAGGTTGCGGTCGAGGTGCTCAGGGCCGAAGCGGGGGAAGCGCTCGGCGCGGGTGTCGCCCTCGGGGAGATCGGCGGCCGAGCGGTAGGCGCCGGTGAGGAAGCCTCGACCCAGTGGGCTGTAGGCCACGAAGCCGATCCCGAGCTCGCGCACGGTGGGCAGGATCTCGGCCTCGACGTCGCGGCTCCACAGGCTGTACTCGCTCTGCAGGGCGGTGATGGGGTGGACGGCCTGGGCCCGCCGCACGGTGGACGCCCCCGCCTCCGAGAGACCCAGGTGGGCCACCTTGCCCGCCTCGACCAGCTCGGCCATGGCCCCCACCGTCTCCTCGATGGGGACCTCGGTGTCGACCCGATGCTGGTAGTAGAGGTCGATGTGGTCGACGCCGAGACGCTCCAGGGAGGCGTCGCAGGCCTGGCGCACGTAGTCGGGGCGCCCGTTCACGCCCACCCACGACCCGTCCTCGCGCCGCTCGTTGCCGAACTTGGTGGCCAGCACCACCTCGTGTCGCCGATCGGCGATGGCCTGGCCCACCAGGCGCTCGTTGGTGAACGGTCCGTACATGTCGGCGGTGTCGAGGAAGGTGCAGCCGAGGTCGAGGGCCCGGTGGATCACCGCCGTCGATTCGGCATCGTCGGTCGTCCCGTAGAACTCCGACATGCCCATGCAGCCGAGGCCGAGGGCGGAGACGGTCAGGTCACGAAGCTTGCGCTGTTCCATGGGACGTCCCTCCCCGACTTGGGACGGACCTACGCCGCCGGCTCCTATGTCGACGGACCTACGCCGTGGGGCGCGACTCGACCACCTCGATTGTGGCCACCTCGTCCTCGGCCACCCGCTGGGGGTCGTCGGACAGCACGACGGTGCCGGCACGGCCGTCGGACATGACGCCCAGCGCCTGCTCCCGGGACAAGGTGGGGGCGCCGGCCCGGCGGCCGTCGAGGTGGTCGCCCGTGAGCAGGCACTGGAGCCCGGCCAGGGGGGCCAACGGGGCGAGGGGGAAGTCCGAGCCGGTGATCACCCGCACTCCGGTGTCGAGCAGGGTGTCCCAGCGGTAGGCGTCCTCCCATCGCTCGCTGCCCAGGCCGGCCCGGGCCGTCGCCGCATCGGCCACCGCGAAGCACGGCTGCACGCAGGCCACCACGCCGAGCTCGGCCATGCGCCGCACCAGGTCGGGCGCCAGCACCTGGGCGTGCTCGATGCGAGGGGCGGCCTCGGCGCAGTCGCTGCCGTAGAGGCGCTCGTAGCCGTCGAGCACGGCCTCGATGGCCCGGTCGCCGATGGCGTGGGTGGCGATGGTCCAGCCCGCCTCGGCGAAGGGGTCGGCCCGGCTGGCCAACGTGTCGGCGTCGAGGAAGGCCACGCCG
>JALZNY010000128.1 GCA_030857525.1 Actinomycetota bacterium | reverse complement strand
TTGTTGTGGACCCAGCCGACCTGCTCGGCGCAGGGCTGTGGGGCCACCCGCACCCAGGCCGACCATCGCATCCCCTATGCGGAGTCCCACCACACCCGACTCGAGGAGATGGATCCACTCTGTCACCGCCACCACGACCTCAAGACCTACGACGGCTGGGCCCTGGTGGAGGGCAGCGGCGACCGTCCCATGGTGGCCCCGACCGACCCTCGCCACCCCGCCTACCGGGCACCACCGGGAACGAACCCGCCCACTGCCACCAACCTCATTGACGATGTCGCATGAGGCGGACGGGTGGGCAACCGGTGGGGGGGCGCACCGCTGGGCCGACTCGGTCAACGGGTTCACCATCGACGACCCCTGTTCTTACTTGCTTACCGGTACCGCTCGTCCTTGATCATCGATCGAGCTCGGCTAGCACCTCGCCGATGAGCTTCGTGGCCTGGTGAGCGGAGAGCTGGTCGCCGCCTTGCGCCTCTGCGACCTCGGCCGCGAAGTCCTCGACCGAGGGAACACCGCCAACGAGAACGTGTCGCAACGCTTCGCCGGTCGCATCGGGATCGTCGAGCGCCTCCACCGCCGGCGCCAGCGCCTGTTCGGATGAGGTCGCCAAGGCGTGCAGGAGGGCCATGGCTTCCTGGCGACCGGTTGCCGTGGAGACCACCGGAGCACGATCGGGGTCTTGCTGGAGGTCCCACTCGGCGAGCGCCTCGTCGTAGCCACCCTCGCCCGGATGGAGCAGGCGAGTCGTGGGTTCAGCACCCGCCTGTGTCGCCTCGCCCTCAGAATCGACGGACGAGGCATCGTCGTCGGTTTCGGACTGCCGCGGCGGCGGGACGGGAACGACGAGGGTGCCGTCGGCGTTGCGGACGATGTCCATGATCTCTCCCTGGTAGGGCGACGCCTACTCGCCGCCGAGCTGAGCTACGACCATGCGAGCCTACGGTCTACACAACCGAGCCCGTTGGTGCGCCCCCAGGGTGATCGCCACGTTGAGCTGGGCGACGCCAATGACGTCGTGCTCGCAGCGCAATGCCAGCCGGAGCGACTGGTGGATCGGGGCCTGGAGCGGGTCACCAAGGGCGCCGACGATGGCGGGCATGGCGTCGTCGGAGAGCTGGGCCAGGTAGGCGATGTCGAGCTCGGCCCCCTCGGTCGCCCGGTCGAGGTTGTGACGGACCACGAAGGCCTCCGGGTTGAGGATGTCGGCGGTGAGGATCAGCGCCAGGGCGGTGGCTGTGGAGGCACCGAGCACCCAGCTCGATCCGCCCTCGGAGGTGAGGTTGCGCACAGCGATGAGCACGAGCAGTACCCCCAGCCACAAGGCCACCGCCACCACCGACAGCCGCAACATGGTGAGTCCGAAGGCGTCGTCGTAGAGGGCCATGCGCCGCAGGCAGACGGCGACCAGGCCGAGGGCGAGGAGAGGAACCGCGCCCGCCGCCAGCCGTACCCCACGCTGGGCCATGACCCCGGGGGCGGCGAGGGCGCGCACCAGGCCGAGGAAGGCGACCAGCACCCCCGTGGCCCAGCAGAGCTGGAAGAACCCGCTGCGGGCGTACTCGGCCGGCGTCAGCCCCGAGGAGCTGAGCAGCCGCTCCCCGGTAGCGGTGAGGGCCACCAACTGGGACACCACGAACAACCCCAGCACCCCGGCGGCGAGGATCAGCATGGTGGCCACCTCAATGGCTCCGAAAGGCCCGGCTCCGACCTCGTCGTCGGTGTCGGCTCCGGCGGCAGCAACCGTGGACAGGACACCGATGCTGAACAGTGCGATGAGCACGACATGGCCGACCACCGGCGCCGGGGACACATCTGGGAGGAGCAGCCCGGCGAAGACGGCATCGCCGGAGGCCAGCAGGGCCACGATCACGGCCAGCAGGGGGAAGGCGACGAGGGCACCCCGCCCTACCCGCAGCACCTGTGCCGCCGCCGGGCCATGGCGCCGTCTGCCCACGAGGCGGACCATCACCGCGGGCAGGCGCAGCGCCCGTCGCCAGGCGCCTCCCCAGCGCCGCAGGAGGCGTCGCAGCGTCGTGTCCAGCAGCGAACCCGACCGGGCGTGGAGCACCGCAGCACTCACCAACACGGCGAACGCCCAGAGGTTGGCCATGGCCAGCCACGGGCTGGCCCGAATCGTCAGGTAGAGGACGGGCACGACGGCGACCGCGGCCAGGCACCGGGTCTGGCCGCGCTCGAGGCGGTGGGACAAGAGCAGGAGAGCGACCACCACCATGAGCCCGGCGGCGAAGACGGCATTGGCCGCCCCGCCCCGCACACCGATGTCGAGGATGACGCCGCCAGCCACCGCTCCGAGGGTCAGCCGGGCCGAGAACCGTCCCAGGAGGTCCACCGGCGGAGGCGGGGCCGAGACCGACGCCGAGGCCGAGGTCAGGTCGACGTGGCTCACGGACGCATCCCGCCTGCTGCGGGCAGCCGGACCACCATGGTGCAGCCGGACGACTGGTTCTCCTGGAGGCGGATATCGCCACCGTGCAGGTCGACGATCCAGCGGGCGATGGACAGGCCGAGCCCGGCGCCTCCCGAGGCGTGGGGCCGGGCGTGGTCGGCGCGGTAGAAGCGCTCGAACACCCGGGCGGCCTCGTCGTCGGGGATGCCGGGCCCTTCGTCGGAGACGGTCAGGACCACATCGTGGTGATCCGCCGATGCCGAAAGACGAACCGGCCGCCCCGGCGGCCCATGGTGCAGCGCGTTGGCGGTGAGGTTGGCCAGGACCTGATGGACCCGGTCCGCGTCGGCGACCAGGGCCAAGTCGTCGGGTCGCACCGACGTCTCGACGCAGCGGTCGGGCGCCTGGAGCCGGGCTTCGGCGGCCACCGCCTCGAGGAGGATGGCAAGTTCCACGTGCTCGCGCCGCAGCGGCACCGATCTCGACTCCAGCCTCGACAGGTCGAGGAGCTGGGTGACGAGGCGGCCCAGGCGCTCGGTCTGGTGCAGCATCGAACGCAACAGCTCGATGTCGGGCGCCTCCACCCCGTCGACCAGGTTCTCCAACCGGGCCTGCAGGGCGGCGATGGGCGTCCGCAGCTCGTGGGAAACGTTGGCGAGGAGATCGGTGCGGATGCGGTCGACGACAGCCAGCTCTGCGGCCATGGCGTTGAACGCCCGGGCCAGGTCGCCCACCTCGTCAGCCGACGTATCGGTGACGCGCTGGTCCCAATCGCCTTCGGCCATCCGCCCCGCGGCCGCCGCCATCTCCCGAAGTGGTGACGTCATCCCCCGGGCCAGGACCTGGACCAGGGCGAGGGCGATGGCCACCGAGATGAGCGGACGCAGCCAGATCGGCACCCCGAAGCGCAATCCGATGGTGGAGACCACGGCGCTGGTGGCCACCGCCACCACGATGGCCACCCCCAGCTTGCGCTTGATGGACCCGAGCCGGTCCAGGGGCCGCCAGCTCATTGGGGCACCATCCTGCGGATGGTGCCGCCATGAGCATGGCTACTGTGCTCATTTGTGAGCACGCCCAAAGGCGTGCTCACCTCTCCTCCACGCCCAGGGCGTAGCCGACGCCGTGCACGGTACGCACCACGTCGTCGCCGAGCTTGCGGCGCAAGGATCGGACATGGGAGTCGACCGTGCGCGGCCCAGCCCCACCGGCGTAGCCCCACACGTCGCCGAGGAGCTGGTCACGGGGAAAGACCACTCCCGGCCGGCTGAGGAGGTGGGCGAGGAGATCGAACTCGATGGGAGTGAGGTGGACCTCCTCGCCATCACCCCGCACCCGGCGGGTGGCGTGGTCGAGCTCGACGCCGCCGTGGCGACACACAGCGCCCTCGGCGGCGTCGGCGACCCGGCGCAGCACCGCCCGGATGCGCGCCACCAGCTCGCGAGGGCTGAAGGGCTTGGTGACGTAGTCGTCAGCGCCCAGCGAGAGGCCGACCACGAGGTCGGTCTCGTCGTCCCGGGCGGTCAGCATCACCACCGGCACCCGTCGCTCGGCCTGGATCCGCCGGCACACCTCGAGCCCGTCGAGACCGGGCAGCATGAGGTCGAGGACGACGAGGTCGGGCCGCAGTCGCCGGCACCATTCGACGGCCAGGGCGCCGTCAGCGACCGACTGGGCCTCGAAGCCCTCGGCCCGCAGCCGGCTCACCACCGCGTCGGCGATGGCGGGTTCGTCCTCGACCACCAACACGCTGGGCACGGCCTTCACCGTAGAGAACCGATGTGTCGCCGTCTCGCGGGAGTTGTGTGGATGTCATGAAGGCTGCAGGGAGATCATGCGACGAGCCGCCGTACCTGGTCCATCGCAGCGGAGAGATCCGGTAGGACTCGCTCGATGGGCTCCCTCGTCGTACAGAAGACCAGCCGGGCCTCGATGACCTCGAGGCCGGTGCTCTTTTCGAGAGCTACAGCGTAAGCGGCGATCTGGAGGGCGTAGCGCTCGACCTTGGCGTCGGCGTCGGCGTGGGTGCGAACGGAATCGGTCTTGTAGTCGACGAGCACGAGGCCCTCGGGGGTCTCGTAGAGCAAGTCGATGTAGCCCTCGATCGCCCGCTCGCCGAGCCCGACAGCGACGTACAGCTCCCGCCAGGATCGGGTCGCGGCGTGCGCGGCCTGAACGGAGGGCGACTGGAGAGCGGACCGGACCAGGGCGGCGATGGTGTCCACTGCGTCGGGCACCGCCTCCATATGGGCGTGGTAGCCGGCCAGCTCGATCAAGCGTGCGTCGTCGATGTCGGCGTCGGCGAATTGGAGGCAGGCGTGGACGACGCGGCCGATGGCCGTGGCCGCGCGGCCCCGTTTCCAGGGGATGTCGTGGCGGTCCGTCTCGAAGGTTTCATCGGCCCCCTCGGCCGCGATGGTCGTCGCTGAGAGAAAACGCGGTCGACGCTGCGGGGCGAGCAGAGCTTCACGGGCCGCCAGCCACTGCTCACGATCGTCAATCGACGGGCCCACCTCCTCAGCGACCTCAGCGATCTCCTCCACAGCATCAGGCCCAGCGGTGGCAGGAGGCACAGCCGCCGCCTCCTCCTCGGCCACCGGCGGCGCAAGCCGGCGGAACAGCGTGTCCTCCATGCCGGCGGAGCAATGTGTCAGCCACTCGCCGTAGGAACCGCCGCCGACCTTGTGGAACGTCGAGACAACGAGATGGT